>CAUJGI010000379.1 GCA_963169155.1 Chloroflexota bacterium | reverse complement strand
TCAGGGGAGAGTTCATGAGTGGCCACACCACCGAGAATGAACATCCACAGATTGCACAGATGACACAGATTTTCCTCTCATCGGCGAAATCTGGGTCATTTGTGGCTGATTTTCACAGGATGGGAGGAAATCAGCTGATTTTCTGCCAGACCCAATAACCCAGCATTCCCAACAGACCCCCGCCCAGCGTTGCCAGAAAACCGGTGAACGTGTGCAGGCCCCGGGCAACGGCCGTTCCCGGGAAGCCCAAAGCAAAGTAGAGGTACACCAGCAGGCCGCCAATCATGCTCCACAGGGGCCAGCCAATTTGCTGGACCAGGGCCACGTTTTGCTGCCGTCCCACGGTAAACGCCGCTCCGCCCGAGAGCAGCAGCCCGGCAAATACGGCCGTCAGCAGCCAAAATTCCGACAGTTCAATGCGGATACCTGGCTCTTCGGGGACGACGGCCGTTTGCGCGGCCGTTATGGTTGGTTCTGGTGCATCGGTTGCTGGCGTGGTGGCCGTAACCGTGGGGGTGAGCGTAGGCGCTTCTGTGGGGGTAGGTTGGGGCGTGGGATCGATGATCGAGACCTGCGCACCGCCGCCCGATTCGGTGGAGCGCACCGTAATGTCGATTTCTTGCGAGATGGTGGCCGCGCCCGCCTGGGCGACGATGCGGAACTGACCGCCCTCGGTGCGGGCTTCCAGCACGTAATCCAGCTGGGCTATGCCCGCCACCGTCGGCACTTCGTCGATGATGTTTTCCACACCCGCCACCCGGTCGCGCTGGCGGAAACGCACCAGGGTGCCGTCGGGCACGGGATTACCGTTTTTGTCGATGATGACGCCGGTTTGCAGCCGCAGCGTATCGCCGACGGAAACGGAAAACGGTTCATTGACGGTGGCGGAAACGGCCGTATCCTCATTGCCCACATTTACTTTAGCGGCCGTCAGGGGGATGATCTGGCTGGCGGCGGGTTGGGTTTGCAAAAACAAATCGTAGCTGGTCCCGCCAATGTTGACGGGTGACGCTCCGGAAAATGGCAGCTCCTGGAAGAGGGCGCGAACGGCCGTATCAATGGCCGCTTCGTTGTGGCTGTACAGTCCAAAAAAAGCGGTCAGCTGGGTAATTTCTGTCGAATCCAGGTAGTACGGTGCGTTGAAGGCAAACACCACCACACGCTGCTCGCGCAGCAGGTCGGGCCGCTGCGCCAGGAAGTTGTTGAGCGCCCGTGAATTGGCACCGCTCTGGTCCAGCATGGCAAAAATGATCCAGTCGGCGCTGGCGACTGATTCCTGCACCAGGAAGGCCGGTTCGGGCGTGGGGGTGGGCAGCGGTGTGGGGGTGAACCCTTCCTCGGTCGGGGTGACGGTGACGTCGGGTGCCAGGGTTGGCGTGATGGGCGTTGTATCGTAGACGAGGGGTTCGGGGCCAGCGTCAATAAACGCTTGCAGGTCGGCAAAGCTGTGGCTGGTGATGCGTTCGGGCTGGAGCTGGGCGCTGGCCTGGGGGCCGTAGCGGAGGAGCATCTGGTCTTCCACGGCCGTTAACCCAATCAAGGGTTCTGGTTCACAGGTGCTGCACTGCTGGTACTGGTGCATGTCGGTAAAAATCAAAATATTCTCGTTGGCCGATGGCGGCCGTACCAGCCGCTCCAGCAGCTCATCCGGGTCTGGGGCGATGAGAGTAATGCTGGCCTGCGCCACGTCAATCGAGACTGCTTCGCCTTGGGGGCTGGCTTGCGGCAATTCGTCATCGATGGCAGTCAGGACGGTGTCGGGTGCAAAGCTGTTGTTGTGCAGCTTTAATTTGAGCTGGAGGATGCGGAGAACGGCCGTGTCCACCTGCTGCTTAAACGCCACGTCCGTGTTGTATCGCTCCTGGAACCACAAAATAGTGTCGATGATGTTGGCCAATTGTGCTTCATACGGCGCGTCCCCCAGGGCAAAGTCTGCCAGGTACAGCAGATCGTTGCCGGCCAGAAAGGCGTCTTTGGCCACTACCCGGTGCGGAAAACCCTGATCCTGGCCGTAAAAACGCTCTACCGCGCGCACCCCCAGCGCATCGGAGACAATCAGCCCACCCGCCTGCCGCCAGCTTGCCAGCTCTGTCTGCTCCATCAGTGCCGCGAGGGCCAGGGGGTCCAGGCTGACCGGGTTGGTGGTAGCCCGGATGTTGCCCTGGAAGCCCTGGTAGCGGATGTGGGTTGTCAGCAGGCCATCGGCCACAGCTTCCGGGCGGGTGGCCGCCCCGGTGACGGCAAAAAATGGGGCCAGTTCAATCTGGCGCAGCTGCTCCAGCGATTTGCGCACGGTGGGCACTTCTTCATGCAGCGACCGATCGCTGGCACCAAAGCCAGGGAAATGTTTGGCAATGACGGCAATCTGGTTGTTGCTGCCCAGGTGCACGCCGGTGGTGTAGGCGCTGCCCAGCAGGCCAACCCAGTACGGATCGCCGCCAAACGAGCGTACGCCTAAATCGCTGGTTTCGGGGTTTTCCAGCACGTCTAGCGATGGCCCCAGCAGCATGTTGATGCCCAGATTGGCCAGTTCTTCACCCACCACTTCCCCCACCTGCTGGGCCAGGTCGGGCTGCCAGGTAGCGCCAACCGCCATGTTGCTGGGCAGGTTGGTGAGGCCGCTGCGAATGGTGGTGTAGGGAAATCCGTCTCCTTCCTGCGCTACGGCAATAAAGAGGGGAATTGGCGTGATCAGAACTTCTGCGCCGCGTGTGGGCGGTACCACCCCCTCCTCAATTTGGGAGATGTCGGGAACGGGGACGGGTTCACCTACCAGCGCCAGATTTTGCAGATCGTTGATGAGCTCAGTGGTTTGGCGCAGCACGTTGGTGGGATCACCATAGCCGGTGATGTTGTCATTTTCGGCGGAGAGGACCACGCCGCCTACGTGGTAATTGGTAATCAGGTTGGCGATGTCGCTTTCGAGCGTGGCGCGGTCCCCCTCAAAGTTAACGAGGAAAAGCTGCCCGACCCGCTCGGGCACGGTCATAGCATCCAGCAGGGCCTGGGCGGTGGCCAGCTGCTCATTTGGGGGCAGCTCCTGGGAAGACGGGTGGGCCTGCGCGGCCTGGGAAGTGGTGTGCAGCAGCAAGAAAACGGCGAGGATTACGGCCGTTCCCCACACACGCCAATCTGTTTTGACACGCAGCCACACAGCATTCAAGATGAACAATTGCTCCCTTAAAAGTTGAAATAAAAATCTATTGTGCCGGATCGATGAGGCAAAGCGGCGTTTTTGCTCACTTCACGGTCTGTTAAGTAAACCGCCAAAGCTTTTGAAAGAAAAAGGCTTAATTCGGTGCGGATTGCTCAAGTAATTGGCAGATTTGTGGTTAATCTTATTTCGAGAGCTTTCTGCCAATTACGTCAGCCTGCTGCCCTTTTCCAGACCAGGAAGGACGATCCGATGCATTTTATTATACAGTAGATTGCCTCACCAATCACCTGTGCTACAATTTTCATTTGCTGTACGCTACCGAAATTTTTAATAAAAGCTCATTCATTAATCTGCTATTTCCGCCATTCACGGGCAGCCCTTTACCCAGAGGGCGCGGCCTACAAGCCCTCACTCATGCTGAATTCTATGAATTCGTTAAGTGAAACCCGGATCTTTTCCGGTTTTGTTTTATGATCGCCGCCACTGAATCATAATGGGCCTGCTTATAACTTCAGTCTGGGAATGTGCGGTACCTTTTGAGCTTCGTCGAGAAACGCTATGTCTGAACGTCTACGTAATTTGTTTGCTACACTGCTGCTTGTTTTGCTGGCGGTAAGCGCTTTTGTTGCCGGTTATTTCACCAATGATTTTTTAGAGATGCGTCGGGGCGAAGTCAGCGTTCAAACCGAAGATACTTTTGAGTTTGCGCTCTTCTGGGAAGCGTGGGGGCACATTGAAGACAACTTCCTGGGCGAACTGCCCACGGCCAAAGAGTTAACCTACGGCGCGATCCAGGGTTCGATTGCCCTGTTGGGCGATCCGTACACCTTTTTTGTGGAACCGGTGGATCGCGAAATTGAGCGGCAGTCGCTGCAAGGCACGTTTGGCGGCATTGGCGCCACAGTTTCCCGCCCCGAAGAAGGGGGCCCGATTTACCTGGAACCGATCCCGGGCAACCCGGCTGAAGCGGCCGGGATTTTGTCGGGCGATGAGCTGCTGGCGGTGGATGGGGTGGAGATCACCGCCGAGTTTACGGTGCAGCAGGTGGTTGACCTGGTTCGGGGCGAGAAAGGCACGAAGGTGGTGCTGACCGTGCTGCATCTGGGCGAGACGGAACCGGTAGACATTGAGGTGGAGCGCGGCGATATCTTGATTCCTTCGGTAAGTTACCGCCTCTTGCGCGAGAATGATCAGGTGGGCTATATTCAGTTAACCCGGTTCAGTGGGGAAAGCGCGAATGAGATTGCAACGGCCGTTCTTGACCTGCAAGCACAAGGGGCGACCCAACTCATTCTGGATTTACGCGGGAACGGGGGTGGGCTGTTGGATGCCGCCGTGTCGGTGGCGGACCACTTTTTGAGCGATGGCCCGATTTTGTACCAGCAGTCGCGCGGTGAAGAAGAGCGCATTTACGAAGCGACCAGCGAAACGCTGGCACCCGACATTCCCCTTATGATTTTGGTGGATGGCGGTTCGGCCAGCTCCAGCGAGATTTTGGCCGGGGCACTGCAGGATCGCGGGCGGGCGCTGCTGGTGGGCAGTTCGCCCACCTTTGGCAAGGGGTCCGTGCAGCTCGTGTATGATCTCAGTGACGGCTCTTCGGTGCACGTCACGTCATCGCGCTGGTTTACACCCAACCGTCATCAGCTGGATCAGCAGGGGTTGCAGCCCGACATTTTGGTGACGGTGTCCCAGGAAGATATTGACAACGGCCGTGACGCTGTTTTGAATCAGGCGCTTTTAGAGCTGCAGAAGATTGTTCAATTGGATGAATAAGGATAGTTTCATGAATGACGAATACACGCCAACCAACCAACCGCCCCGGACAAACCGGACCCTGCTCTTTATTGTGGCCATTGCCGGGCTGCTGCTGTGTGTGGCAACGGCCGTTGCCGGGTTTGCCATCGGCCGGGCCACTGCCAACCAGGAAACCATCACCGAGACGTTGACCGAACTGCGTGAGGTAACCCGCGAAGTTGAGGTGACGCGCGAGGTAGAAGTGCCCGTAGTGGTTGGCTCCGAAGCGGGTGAAGCGCCCGCCGCGTCGTCGGCTGACGACGCGGTCGAGAGTGAAGTGGAAAGCAGCCCGGAAACGGCCGAAGCAGCCCCGCGTCTGGAAGAAGTGGACGAGATTGATTTTGACCTTTTCTTTGAGGCCTGGAGCCTGGTTGAAGAGGAGTATGACGGCGAAATCCCGGTGAACAATGAAATCCTTTACTCCGCTATTGAAGGATCGTTGGATACGTTGGACGATGAGTATACGCGCTTCATTCGGCCAGAAGTGGCGGCCCGCCTGCGTGAAGACGCCGGTGGCTCTGTTGAAGGCATTGGCGCCTACGTGCGCGAAACCGAAGAAGGGCTGTTTGAAATTGTGCGCCCCATCCCTGACCAACCGGCCGACTTGGCCGGGCTGCTGCCGGGAGATATCGTGGTGGCCGTTGATGGTGTGTCGGTGCAGGACCTGAGCTTTGACGAGGTGATTTTGCGGGTCCGTGGGCCGCGGGGTACCGAGGTAACGCTCACCATTGCCCGCCCAGATGTTGAAGAGCCGCTGGATTTCACCATCACCCGCGTGCGTTTTGAGATTCTTACCGTGGAGTCGGAAATGCTGGAGGGCAACATTGCCTACATCAAGCTGACCACCTTCGACCAGACCGCCACGGAAAAAACGGTTGAAGCGCTGCAAACTTTGTTGGACCAGGGGGCAGAGAGCGTCATCTTTGATTTACGTGATAATCCTGGTGGCTTCTTGAACCAGTCGATCAGCATTGCCGATTTGTTCCTCACAGACAGCATTGTGCTGTTCGAGCGCAACAACTCGGGCCTGGACCAGGTGTTCCGCGCTGATGATGGTGACGTGGGTGAAGGTTTGCCGTTGGTGGTGCTGGTGAATGCCGGCAGCGCCAGCGCTTCAGAAATTGTGGCCGGGGCGATTCAGGATAACGGCCGTGCTGTCCTCATCGGCGACGTGACCTTTGGTAAAGGTTCGGTGCAGCAGGTGCACCAGTTGTCCGACGGCTCCGAGATGCGCGTGACGATTGCTCGCTGGTACACGCCCAACAACAACACCATCGACAAAGCTGGTATTACGCCTGATGTGGTGGTGGAAATGGAATTTGATGCCGAGGTAGACATTCAGCTTAACGAGGCGATTGAGTACCTGCAGGGCGAATAAAATAAAATGAAGCAACAAGATACTGGCAAGAAAGTTATTGCCAAAAACAAGCGGGCCCGTCATGAATATGAGCTGGTGGAGTTTTTTGAGGCAGGTCTGGTATTGACGGGCACAGAAATCAAATCGGTGCGGGCCAACCGGGTGAGCCTGGCCCGCAGCTTTGTGCAGCCGCGTGATGGGGAATTGTGGCTGGTGGAAGCGCACATTGCCGAGTACGAACACGGCAACCGGCAAAATCACGAGCCAACGCGCCCGCGTAAGCTGCTGCTGCACCGCCGGGAAATTGGCAAGATTTTGGAAGACCTGAGTCAGAAGGGGTTAACGGCCATTCCCACCATGCTCTACCTGAAAAACGGCCGTGCCAAGCTGGAAGTAGCCCTGGCGCGTGGTAAAAAGCTGCACGACAAACGCCAGACCCTGGCCAAGCGAGACACTGACCGCCAGGTTCAGCGCGCGCTCCGCGAAAAGTACCGCTAGGCTCGAACTCCCTGGAACAAAATCTTCGCCGCGGATGACGCGGATTTTCACGGATTTAATGCACAATCCGCGTGAGTCTGTGCCATCCGCGGCTTTTTCATTTCTGGCTGGTTTTGAGTCTGCCAAAATTGCCTGTTAGTTGATTGACAGAATACTGACAGAGTTCTGTGCGCCAGTTGTGGTATAAAGTTGCGTAGAGTCAGGGCCAGATATTTCAATTGCATCACCGCTAACATTGCGCCTCAGGTTGCATTTCGGGAGTAAAGGCAAAATGAGACACCTACCACCTACCAACTTGCTGATTGGCATCGAAAATCCCCAATTGCGCGGCCAGATAGAGCGATATTTGCAAGAGCAGTGCCGGGTCAAGGTAACGGCCGTTACCACCGCCGAACATCTCTTAGCTGCTCTCGTAGACGGCAGCGGCGAAGCCCAAACGCACTACGACATTCTCCTCCTGCCCGATTCGCTGCCTTCAGTGAAAAACGGCCGTCAAATTGTCACTGTGCGCCAGCTCATGCCGCCCATCCATAAGCAGTTCCCCGAATTGCTCGTCCTGATCATGTCTGATAGCGCCTATTCTACGGTGCAGCTGCGGCGGGCGGGGATTTATCGTCAGGTGTCGGTGCAGCTGCCGCTGCCCGAATTGGGCCTGGCGGTGCAGGATACGGCCGAATTTCTGCACTACAAACGGTTGGTGCAGACAGCCCAGAGTGAAACCGACCAGTGGCGGCGCGAGGCACAGTACAGCCAATCGCAGCTAGCCACCCTGCGCCGGACCACCCACGCCATGACCAGCCAGCCGCATCGTGATGAGCTGCTTTACCTGATCTTGCAGCAGGCGGTGACGCTGCTGGGCGGTAAAAGCGGCGGTATTTACGAATATGACCCGGTGTGTGAATCGTTGACGGTGGTGGTGGAATACGGCCGTCAAAACCACCAGGCGCGCGGCGTCACCTTGAAAAAAGGCGAAGGGATGGCAGGGCAGTTGGTGGCTACCGGGCAGCCGTTCCTCATTGTGCCGCACTATGCCGATTTCCCCGGCAAGGCCGGGTTGTTTGCCGATGAGCGAGGGGATAACGCCGTGGTTGAAGTGCTGCTGCGGCTGAAATGGCAAAACCGCATTGTGGGCGTGCTGTACGTGGATGATGAGGTTGGGCGTGAATTTACGCCCAAAGAAGCCCGCCTGCTGCAATCTTTTGCCGATCAGGCAGCAATTGCCATTGTGAATGCCGATCTCGTGCAGCAAGACAGCAGCAAGGTGACCCGGCTGGAAAAGCTAACTCTGGCAGCCAGCCAGATAGTGAGCAAGGTGGGGCGCGTCTCCCCGGAAGAGATGCTGGCCCTGATTGCCCGGCACGCTACCGAAATTTTGCAGGCAGAAGCTGGCTCCATTTTGTTGGTGCGCCGTCCTGGTTTTCT
>CAUJGI010000378.1 GCA_963169155.1 Chloroflexota bacterium | reverse complement strand
ATTATCACACCAACGCCGCCTGGCTGTGGCTGGGCGGTTGGCACACCATTGCCCTGGTGCGCATGGGCCGCCAGGCGGAAGCCGAGGAGCTGCTGCGGCGTATGAGCCAGGTGATTGTGCGGGATGGCGTGGTGCATGAGGTGTATGGCAAAGACGGCCGTTACCTCTCCACCTTTCTCTACACCTCCGAAGCGCCGCTTACCTGGAATGCCAGCATGGTCATTTATGCCTTTTCCATCGGCAAAAAGGGGATGTTTAACTTCAAAAACCAGGGATAATACGTGCGGGTACACTGGCCAGCACCGTATCTTCCCCCAAACCCAAGATGTAAAGGAAAAACCCATGCACATTGCCCAGTTTACCAATACCTACCACCCTGTCACCAGCGGCGTGGTCCGCTCTGTGAGCAGCTTTCGCCAGGCGCTGGCGGCGTTGGGGCACAACGTGTTTGTTTTTGCCCAGGCCAGCCGCGATTACGAAGACAGTGAGCCGTTTATCTTTCGCTATCCGGCGCTGCAGCTGCCCCTCCAGGAATATCCGCTCACGATTCCGGTTTCCAACTTTGTCGATACGCTGCTGCCGTCGCTGAAGCTGGATGTGCTGCATGCCCACCATCCTGTCCTGCTGGGCCAGGTGGCGGCACGCAAGGCGGAGGCCTTTGGCATTCCCCTGGTGTTTACCCACCATACGCGCTACCGCGAGTACAGCCATTATGCCTTTGCCCTGCCGCAAGGGCTGGCCAAGCAGGTGATCGACCGCTGGATTGGCGACTACATGAGCCAGTGCCAGCACGTGGTGGCCCCTAGCGAGAGCATCAAGCAGCTTTTGACGGAGACGTACGGCGTCACTGAAGGGATTTCGGTTGTGCCCACGGGTATTGACGTGGCCCATTACCAGCAGGCAGAGGCGGGTGACATTCGCCAGCGCCACGGCTGGGCGGCAGACGATACTGTGTTGATTTCGCTGGGCCGCCTGGCCAAAGAGAAAAATTGGGAAACGTTGATTACGGCCGTAGCCGCCATCATGCAAAACCAGCCGCACGTTCGCCTGGTGATTCTGGGTGAAGGCGAGGAGCGTTCTGGCCTGGAGGCGCTGGCCGAACAGCTGGGTGTGGCGGAGCGGGTCAATCTCATCGGTACCGTGCCGTTTGACGCGGTGCCCAACTATCTCAAAGCGGCCGATCTTTTCTGCTTTGCCTCGATTACCGAGACGCAGGGGCTGGTGACGCTGGAAGCGATGGCCGCTGGCCTGCCCGTGGTGGCGGTGGAGGCCACCGGTACCAGCGACGCTGTTGGCCACGGCGTGGAAGGGCTGCTGACGCCCAACGAGAGCGAAGCACTGGCCGCCGCCCTGAACAAGATGCTGGCGGATGAGTCCCTGCGGCACAAAATGGCGGAAGCGGCCGTTCATAAAGCAAACGAATTTGATTTACAAAAATTGGCCAGACGGTTGGTTGGCGTCTACGAAGAGGCGATAGCGGCTAAAAAAGCGGGCTTTCACATCACGCCTGACAGCCAAAAACCGATCTTTAGCCTGGATTGGCGTCAGCTTTTGGAAGTGAACGCCGAATAAACAAACAAGGAATCTTTGGCATGGCAACAGTGAGAAAAGCAAAAAAGAGCAAGCTTCAGCCCGGCATGGGCGCTGTCCCGCACGCGAAGGGCGTCACCTTTCGCGTCTGGGCCCCATTTGCCGAGGCGGTTTATCTGATGGGCACGTTTAACGATTGGTCGGCAACGGCCGTTCCCCTGCAACCCGAAGAAAACGGCTACTGGGCGGTAGATGTGCCCCAGGCCAAACCCGGCGATGAGTACAAATACGCCATTCATCGTGGCGACACTACGCTGTACCGCATCGATCCCTATGCGCGGCAGGTCACCAGTTCTGTGGGCAACAGCGTGGTGCCCAAACCGGACTTTAACTGGGGCGACAGCGACAAATTCCAGATGGCCGCCTGGAACGAACTGGTCATTTACGAGATGCACGTCGGCACTTTTTACGATTCAGTCGGCGATGTGCCGGGCACGTTCCAATCGGCGCGTAAAAAGCTGCCCTATTTGCGCGATTTGGGCATCAATGTTGTGCAAATCATGCCGCCCATGGAGTTCCCCGGCGGCCATTCCTGGGGCTACAACTCCTCGCTGCCCTTTGCTATCGAGACGGATTACGGTGGGCCGCAGGCGTTTAAGGCCTTTGTGAAGGCGGCCCACGAGCACGGCATTGCCGTGGTTCTGGACGTGGTGTACAACCACCTGGGACCAGGCGATCTGGATTTGTGGCAGTTTGACGGCTGGCACGAAAACGGCGGTGGCGGCATCTACTATTACAACGACCACCGCGCCGACACGCCCTGGGGGCATACGCGGCCCGATTACGGCCGTCCCGAAGTGCGCCAATACCTGCGTGACAACGCCCTCATGTGGCTGGAGGAGTACCACGTAGATGGTCTGCGCTGGGATGCCACTGCCTACATTCGCAGCGTCAACGGCAGCGACCACAGCCCAACCAACGAACT
>CAUJGI010000377.1 GCA_963169155.1 Chloroflexota bacterium | reverse complement strand
CAGATGCGCCTGCGGGCCAACCCCGAATGGCCTGGCCGCCCCACCCCGGCGATTGAGACCATTTTGATTCGTTTTCAGGCTGATACGGCCATTATGCGCCGTTCCCTTGAAGAGTTCCAATCCATCGACATCGCCTGGACCGGCCTGCCCTACAACGACTTTACCGCCCTGCAAACCACCGACAGCAACGGCGATGGCCTGCCCGATTACAAAGGGTGGACCGGCCCGGCCGCGTTCAAGAGCTATATCGTCTTTAACCAGGAACAAGAACCGTGGGACAGTGCCAAGGTGCGCCAGGCATTTGCCCTCTCAGTAGACCGCAGTGCGCTGGCCAGCACCATCTTCAGCGGCGGCCGTCTGCCGCTCTACAGCCCCATCCCCGACACGGTGCCGGGCCACCTGCCCGTGCTGCCCCAGCGCAACCTGCCGCTGGCCCGCTCGCTGCTGCTGGAAGAGGGGTACAGCCAGCCAGTACCGCTGGAAATTGAGCTGTGGTACGGGGATGACGGCCGTTACAGTGCCGTAGAAGCCGCCTACGCCGCCGCCCTGGACAGCCAGCTCGAAGAAACCGGCGTCTTCCAGGTTACCCTCACCGCTGCCCCGTTTGAACAGTTCATCGGCCAGGTGGGCGAATGCAACCTGCCCGTTTACCTGCTGGGCTGGCCCAGCCCTGGCCGCCCCGTCGACTACCCGGACCCCAGCGCCTGGACCGACATCTTTGTCACCAGCGCCACCTTCTGCCCCAACTATGAAAGCGCCGCCATGACCGCCTTCATCCAGGCCGCCGACGAGGAAACCGATCCGGCCGCCCGCCTGGCTATTTACGGCGACATTCAGCAGCTGTGGGCCCAGGACTTCCCCACGCTGGACCTGCTTCAGGAGCCGCGCATCGCCATCTCGGTCAACAGCGTCAACAACGTGCAGATCGATGCGATGGGCTTAATGCACTATGAAGTTTTAACAAAGGGCGGGGGATAAAAAGGAAGAAATTGGGTAACTGGGTAATTTCTGGAAAATTACCCAGTTACCCAATTACTCAATTACCATTCTTCGCTTCTTGCATGCGCTTGAGGCGGCGGGCCCGGGGGCCAACCACCCGCTCGGTGCCGTCGAGCAGCCGCTTGATGTTGGGCCGCAGCGCCCAGGCAACAATGGCAAACGCCACCAGGCCACCCACGATATAAGCCAACGTACCATCAAATGGCGGCACCCCGGCGATATACAAAATCAGGAAAACGACGGCGATGATGGCCCCCATCGTCAGCGACGCCACGGAAGCCATACCGATGCCCAGCAGCATGCCCACCATCACCACAATGGCAATGGGCAGCATGGGCCACCACAGCGCCGTGCCCCAGCCCACGTTTGGCCCCGTGCCCGCGCCACCACGCCAACCCATAAACACAGACCAGTTGTGCCCAATCACCGACATGACGCCGGCCGTGGCCAACGCCCAAGGCAGCAAACTGGGGTCAATCTGGTTGGCCAACAGCCAGCGGGACAAAATGATGCCCAGGGCACCCTTGCCCACATCGCTGAAGGAGGTGGCCAGCCCAACCCCCAGGCCCGCCGCCCGCAGAGAGTTGGTCCCACCAGTACGGCCGCTGCCAATGGTGCGGATGTCTTCGCCCTTCACCAGGCGCACGTACAGGTAGCCAAACGGAATCGCCCCACACAGATAACCAATCACTGCCGCTATGAGAAAATAGAAAATAATCATCTGTTTTGTTCCTCTTCCGGCGGTAAACCCGCTTTGCTTTGTTTCACCCGTATTAAACACAATTTTTGTCAGATGGTTGCACAACCTTCATCGTTTGCTCAACAACAGCTTGCCCGGCAATGCGGAAGGAGCGCACCACAGGCACAGCGCGTTCTTGCAGCGAGACAATGACATACAGCGCTTCTGGATACAGGGCCAGGGTGACATCAGTTACCGAGGGGAGTTCTGGGCCGTGGGGATGAGAATGGTAGATGGCCAGCAGCTGCCAGCCGCGCGCCTCCAGGTCGAGCATCGCCTGGACTTGCTGGGTGGGGTCCATCTGGTAGGCGGTGGGGCTGTGCAGGCTGTTTTCGATGGGGTAAACGGCCGTTACCCACCCCGTCTCACCATCTCCCGCCAGCAAACCACACCCTTCCAGCGGGTAACACGCCTGTAGATGGTTTAGGATTTGGTTTAGCAACGGCCGTTCAATCGTCAACATCAGCCAGGGTGAGAAAACAAAAGGGCCGCTGCATGGGCGACCCTTTCACAAATTTGGCGAAATATCCGTTATTTCTGAATGCCGCCGTCCGTGAGGGCACGAACGTTGAGCAGGCGATCCGCTTCTTCCCCATCCAGGTAACCCTTTTCGATCACCACTTCACGCACGGTGCGGTTGGTGGCCATGGCCTCTTTGGCCACTTCGGCCCCTTTCAGGTAACCAATCACCGGATTCAGCGCCGTCACCAAAATGGCGTTTTTAGCCAGCCAGCCATTCGCCTTTTCGGCATTGGCCTTGAGGCCCACGACACATTTTTCCGTAAACGCGTTCACCGAGTTGATGATGATGTCCATACTTTGGAAAAGGTTGTAGGCCATCACCGGCATCATCACGTTCAGTTCCAGCTGGCCCGCCTGGCCGCTCAGCATCACGGTCAGGTCATTGCCCATCACCTGGAACATAGCCATGTTGAGCATCTCGGCCAGCACCGGGTTTACCTTGCCGGGCATGATAGAGGAACCGGGCTGCACGGCGGGCAGGCGAATCTCATCCAGGCCCGTGCTGGGACCAGACGAGAGCAGGCGGAAATCATTGGCAATGCGGGTGAGATCCTGCGCCAGCGTGCGCAGTGCGCCGCTGAAGTGCACCGCATCGGCCATGCTCTGCATAGACTCAAACAGGTTGTCCGATTCGTGCAGTTCCAGCCCGGTCAGGCGGCCGAGCGTGGCCACCATCCGCCGATGATACTCGGTGTGGGCGTTCAGGCCCGTGCCGGTAGCCGTGCCGCCAATGCCCAATCGGCGCAGCCCGTCGGCAGCCTGAGCAATCTTTTCCCGGTTGCGCTCGACGGCGCGGGCATAGGCGCCAAATTCCTGGCCCAGGCGCACCGGCACCGCGTCTTGCAAATGAGTACGGCCGCTTTTCAGCACATCATCAAATTCCACGGCCTTACCCTGAAAGGCACCCGCCAGGGTTTGCAGTGACGCCAGCAGCGCGTCCAGCCGCCACAGGCAGCCCAGGCGAATGGCTGTGGGAATGGTGTCATTGGTGGATTGGGCCATGTTCACATGGTCATTGGGATTCACTGGCTTGGGGGAAGCATCCAGACCAAAGCCCAGATGTTCATTGGCGCGGTTGGCGATCACTTCATTGATATTCATGTTGTGGCTGGTACCGGCTCCAGCCTGGATCGGGTCTACCACAAATTGGTCGGCAAAACGGCCGTCGATCACCTCATCGGCCGCCATCATAATCGCCTGG
>CAUJGI010000376.1 GCA_963169155.1 Chloroflexota bacterium | reverse complement strand
TAAGCCTAAAAGAGAGACCCGTTTGGGTCTTTTTTTTGTCCTTTGCGGGTGAAGGTGCTTTATGCAGATTGACAAGTTCATGAAGCAGCAGGTAATTTCCATTGGGGACACGGCCACGGCGCGGGAAGCGGCCGTTTTGTTTGCCACTCATCACATCGGGACCCTGCCGGTGGTGAATGCGCAGCACAGGCTGATCGGCATTTTGTACATGCGCGATTTGCTGCGGCTGGTGATGCCCGGCTTTATCGAGCTGATGACCGATTTTGACTTTGTCCTGGGCGACTTTGGCGATTATGAAGAGCGCGAACCTTCGCCTGAAGCAGAAGCCCGGCCGGTGCGTGAGTTGATGGAAACGGCCGTTTCCGTCACTGCCGACAGTGGTTTATTGCGCGCCTTTGCCCTCATCGTTAACCACAACCTGACCGACCTGCCGGTGGTGGACCAGGACGGCCGTTTGGTAGGCATCGCTTCGCACGTAGACATTGGCGCGGCTTTGCTGGCGCGCTGGAACGATTCAATTTTCCCTACTTAATTCATCCCACATTCCCACTTTGAACTGCCTATGAGTGCAATTTTAATATCCTCAATTATTTTCGCTGCCGCCCTGGGCTTTATTTTTACGGAAAAAGTACACCGCACCATTGTGGGCATTGTGGGCGCGGTGATTATGGTGGGCGTCGGGCTGGCGCTGGGCTTCTACAGTGAAGAAGCGGCCGTCGAGGCGATCGACTTTGAGACGCTGGCGCTGCTCTTTGGCATGATGGTCCTGGTCGCGCTGCTGCAATCCACCGGCTTTTTTCAATACCTGGCGATTATGGCCGGGCGCTGGTCCAAAGGCAGCCCCGTGCGGCTGTTTATCTTGCTGGGTACCCTCACCACCGTGCTGTCCATGTTTTTAGACAACGTCACCACCGTGGTCCTCATTGCCCCGGTGACGGTGCTCATCACCGAAATTTTGGGGCTCAGCCCGGTGCCGTTCCTCATTTCGGCGGCGCTGCTGTCTAACATCGGCGGTGTGGCCACGCTGGTCGGCGATCCGCCTAACGTGCTGATTGGTTCGGCCGTCGGGCTGACGTTCAACGACTTTTTAACCCACTCGCTGCCGATGATTGTGGTGGTCTGGCTGGCCTCGATAGGGCTGTTGGTCTGGCTGTCGCGGGCGGAGCTGGGAGAAAGCGCGGCGGCGGCACAGCGCATCAAGAACCTGGACCCGACCAAAGCGCTGGAAGACCCTAAGACGGCGCGTAAGGTTTTGATTGTGTTGGGCACGGCCGTTCTTCTCTTTTTTATCCACCACCTCATGGGCATCAGCCCGGCCTACGTTGCCTTGTGTGCCGCTGCGGCCGCGTTGATTTGGGTCCGGCCGAAGGATTTAGCCAAAGTATTTGAGCATGTCGAATGGACCGTGCTCATCTTTTTTGCCGGGCTGTTTGTGATGGTTGGCGGGATGGAATCGGCCGGGGCGTTTGAGCAGGTGGCGGAATTGTTTGTGAGGCTGGCTGAAACCACCAGCCCCCGCCTCTTTGGTGTGTTGATGATCTGGGTCGTGGCCCTGCTTTCGGCCGTGGTCGACAACATCCCGATCACCGTGGCCTTGATTCCCGTGCTGCAAAACCTGGGCGAGGCTGGCATTGACGTGACGCCGCTGTGGTGGGCGCTGGTTTTTGGTGCGGGGTTGGGCGGTAACGGCACCATCATCGGGGCAACAGCCAACGTGGTTGTCGTTTCCCTGTCGGAGAAGACGCGCCATCCGATTACGGCCGTTCTCTGGCTAAAACGGGGCATGCCGGTTATGCTGATTTCTTGCGCCGTGGTGAGCCTGCTTTACGCGCTGTTTTTTCCCCTGTTTACCCGTTAAAGTCGCCACCTCTGGCTCGCTGCTGACCCCCTTTCAGGCCATGCACCCTGGACACCGGCAGCACAAACAGCACGCCATTGTGTTCTTGTTCTAAATCGCCCAACACCGATTCGGTAGCGGCAATTACCTTGTCGACCATTGCCTCCCCCTCCACCACGGTAAACAGCGTCCGGTGACGTTCCTCGCGGTTTTGCAGCAGGCGGCTCAGGCTGGGCATCAGCGGGATGTCGTCGCGAATGCTCAGTTTGCGCACCCGTCCCAGGCCGGTGCTTTCCAAAATGGTGACACCCCCCACCCCCTGGGCTTCCCACGCTTCTAAAATGGACGAGCATTGATTGACATCATCCAAAATGAGCAAAACCATGTGGTACATACGTTCCTCCGGGGCAAATTTGTGCCCGTGTGTGACTGTTTCAGGATGTGCGCGATTCTTTTGGGGCTGGCGCGGCTTTGGTTGGTTCCGCAAACGCTGCTCGCAGCATGAGCGGTGCTACCAGCGTGGCCACGATGACCATAAAGACAGCAATGGAAAAGTGTTCCTGGGTGATCAACCCGGTGGCCAGGGCAAAGGTGGCAACGATGAGGCCCACTTCGCCGCGGGACACCATACCCACCCCCAGCTGGAACGCCTCACGATTGGTAAAGCCGCCGATTTTGGCGCCCAGGCCGCAGCCGCCAATTTTACTGATGATGGCGATGACCGTGAAAACGGCCGCAAACCACCACGCATTGCCACTAATCGCCCGTAAATTGACCTCCAGACCAATATCGACGAAAAAAATCGGCACAAAAAACGCATAGGCGATGACCGAAATGCCCTCTTCTATCTCCTCGCGGAACGAGGTGCGCCCCAGAAAAAGTCCGGCCAGAAAAGCGCCGGTGATGGCTGCCATGCCGCCCCAAACATCGGCGGCATAGGCAAACAGCAGGGCCACAACCAGGACAAAAGCCAGCAGCCCCTTGCTGATGGGCAGCTGGTCGATTTTTCTGGCCAGCCAGGGCAGCACCCACAGGCCAATGATCGACGCTGCGCCGATATACAGCACCATGTTAAGGACGGTGAGCAAAACACCCGACGCGCCGCCTGTGCCGCCGCCAATCATTACAAAAGTAACCGAGAGCACCAAAATGACCAGGATATCGTCGAAAACGGCCGCTCCCAACAGCGCCAACCCCACCCGACTGCGCAGCACATTCAGCTCCATCAGCGTCTGGGCCGAGATGCTCACGCTGGTAGCGGCCAGGGTCAGCCCGAGGAACAGAGCCTGCTCTCCGTTGGCGCCAAACAAAACGGCCGCACCGTAGCCCAACCCCAGCGGCAGCAGCACGCCCAACGTGCCAGACAGCGCCGACACCTTGCCTGCGTGCAGCAAATCCGGCAGGTGCAGCTCCAGCCCGGCCAGCAGCATCAGCAAGATGACGCCCACTTCCGCCATGATTGCCAACAACTCTTCCAGCAGTTCTGGGTTGGGGAACAACGGCCCCCAGTTGTGCAGCATGTCCAGTGCCGTCGGCCCCAACAGCACCCCTACCAGCAGTTCACCCAGAACCGACGGCTGGTTGAAGCGGGTGCTGATATAGCCGCCCAGTTTGGCCGCAACCAGGATGATGGCCACGGCAATAATAAATTCTAGAAAATCACTTTCCATCGAAAATCCTTCAAAGTTAAGGTTAGGGGCAGAAAAGTGGACAAACAGTCAGGCAAAACCAAGGGGAAAGTTTGTTTAGCTCCCTAAATCCGCATTATGTCAATTGAACCCGCTCCCAGCCTGGTTAATTTATACGGTATGCCGGGTGAGGACGTCAAGGGTGACACGGCCGTTTTCCCGCCTCAGCTGCACCAAATCCCCGTTGTGGATGTGGCCGATGATGTCCTGGTCGAACTGGTAGGCGTACGGAATATTCTCCAGTGAGCAGGCGGGCGCGCTCTGTTGATCAATTTCGGTGTTGACGATGGCCAGGGGCGCTTTGCCCCGGTAGAACAGCTCCAGCAGCACGTAGGGGGCCACGGTGGAACCGCTGCCCTTGGGAAAGATGGCAATCTTACCCGCCATGCTTTGCCCGTCGGCGGGATGGCCCGGTTCTTCGATGACGGCCGTTTCCCGGTTCACAAATCCCAGCAGGGTGATGGGCGTGTCGGTGACAAACGCTTCAGCCGTGACGCTGAAGTCGGCTTGCGAGGGCAGACCGTGGCCGGTGGCGGAGAAGGGCTCGGATGACAAGGCGACGGGGTGACGGGGAGAGGGGGTGACCGATTGGGTTTTCTTTTGGGTGGCTGCTTTCTGATTGTCAATTGTCAATTGCCAATTGCCAATTGACAATTCGCCGGTAGCCAGGGCGATGCAGTCGGCCAGGCGCATGACGCTGGTGGGAATGCCGTTGAGGCCAGACTTGATGTAATGTTCGGCCTTCATGGAGTTGGTCAGGACGTGGTGTACCCAGGTTGGATCGTAGGGCACCACTTCCGGGCAGGTGTTTTCCAGCAGCAGCGCGCCGCTGCGGGTGATGGTCTCGGCGATGCCCGTCTTTTCGGCGATCGCTTTGTTGGCTGAGGAGGTAAAGACCCACAGCGGCGGGGCGTCGGGGGCCAGCTGCTTGCCTTTGAGCAGCACGGCCGTTTCACGCAGTTCGCCCAACGATGCCTGGGGACAGCCAATGGTGATGAGGGAAACGGCCGTTTTCGGCCTCAACGCCTCGTACCGCTTTTCCAACTCTGCCTGGCCAAATAGCAGCCGCGCCTGGAACGCTGCCGGGGGCCGCCCCCCCTGCCCGTCGATGTAGAGCAGCGGGCAGCCGTAGTTGGCAGCGGCGGCCGTCAGCGCCTTTTTTTGCTCGTGGTTTAGCTCGGCGGGCAGCCCTTTGATGGCCGGGATGGGGCCGTTGGGCATTTTCCACTCCGGCTGGCGCTGCTTGCCAATCCAGTCGCCCAAAATCGAAAAGTCGGTGGGGTCGGCCAGCGGGGTGGTGACCACCACGGCCAGGTTGGGGCGGCGGTTTTCTGCCAGCATCAGGCCGTATTTGGGCGTGTAGCCCGTCAGCGCGGCGGCCAGGGCGGACAGGCCAGACTCGCGATTGGTAATCAACCCGGTGTAGGAGTTACCAAAGCAGATGGCGTTGGATTCCGCCCAGGCCGCTTCACCGCTGGTGACCACGCCTTCCCATTCATAGGGGATGCAGGATTGGGTGGGCTGCACGCCAAGCTGCGTGTAGCGGGCCACAATTTCGGCGTTGTGCTCCTTGAAGTCGGGCGCCACAATGCGCATCGCGTCAAATTGGGCTTCGTCGCAGCCGGCCGAGTTGAGGGTGGTGGGCACGGCCACTCTGGCCTGGGGGTCTTCGGCCAGGCGGGCCAGGAAGTGGCGCAGCCCCTGCCCACCGGTCAGCGGCGAAACGCCGGACAGGTGGGCGCTGGTGATGGGCACCAGCTCGGTGGCCCCGGCGGTGGCGGCCATGTCCAGCAGCAGGCGCATGGCCATCTGGCGGGCCATGCCTTGTTGGCCAGCCAGCATCGCCTGCTGATCGTCGTTTAGGGTGATTTCGGTCATTGGTTTGTTACTCTCTTTGGTCTCGTGGCGTGGTGGGCAAATAGCCAGTGTCTCGCTGGAGCTTGCTGGGATGGGCCACCACCGTCGTTGCTTCCTGGGGATCCGGCGGCCGTTTGCGTTCCTCAAAGTGCAGGTATTCGCGCTGGGTGGGATAGGCAAAGTCGATGTCCCAATGCAGCTTAAAGGCGCGCAGGGTGGCTTCCCAGATCGCCTGTTCACTGCCGCGCCGCTGGCGCGGGTCGACCATGTAACGCAGGGTGAGCACCACGCCGCTGTCGACGACGCTGGTGTAGACGGTGGGGGTAACATTGTTGTAGCTGATAACAAACCGCTGCCCGGTGCGACGGCCGTACTGCTTCACCGCATCACTCACGTCCGGGGCCAGCTCGTTGACGATGTTTACCAGAATCGCTTTGGCTTTTTCCCAATCACTCTCAAAGGTGACCATGACGGGAATTTCGTTCCAGATGAACGGGAAGCCCTGGTGCATGTTGGTCAGCACTTCGGAAAAAACCTTGCCGTTGGGAATATGAATGATGCGCCCGGTGCTTTGCTCGGCATTGATGCGACGGCCGATTTCCAACATGCTAAACGTGAAGAGGCGGATGTCGATGACGTCCCCCATCTGGTCAGCGATTTCAATGCGGTCGCCGACGACAAACGGCCGTCGCCACACAATAAAAATCCAGCCCGCCAGGGCCACAATCAAATCTTGCAGGGCAATGGCAATACCGGCCGACAGCAGCCCCAGGTAAGTTACCAGCGTGCCGATCCCTTCCAGCCAGAGCCGCCCCACCAGCAAAATACCCAGCACCACCGAGGTATACTCCACCGTTTTGCGCAGGTTGTAGAGGGTGCGGGCGTTGTCTGCGTAGCGGCGATGGACCAGGCGCAGCAGCAGCCAGCGTGTCAGCCAGAGCAGCAAGATGATGACCAGCGAAAGCAGCAAATTGCGCTGAAAGTCGTTGGTCAGGTCGAGATTGATAGACGCTAAAAAGTCGGCCAAGGCCTCACGCACTTGTTCAATCATAGTCGGGAATGCTCTCTTTTATCTTTTGCCTGGTCGGGGCGGATGATATTAACGGTTACGGCCGTTTGCTGGTGGATGCTCTCCGCCAATCGTTCAATCGCATCATCACCAAACACGTTGGCTGTGGTGCCGCGCGGTGCGCCCAGCACCAACACATCGGCATCTACATCCTTCACAAAGCGGACAATCTCTTCGCGCACGTTGCCCCGCCGGATGCGGACTTCAGTACCCAGGTAGGCAGAGTCCGCCCGCTTTTGGGCAATGCGCAGCAGCGTTTCACCCATCCAGTTCAGCTCTGCCAGCAGAGCCTGGCGCAGGCTGTCATCTACATCATCATCCAGGCTGTGCGGGTCTACTACATACAAAAATATCAGCGGTTTATCGCTGGCTTTGGCCTGTTCGATGGCCGCTATTTGGGCCGCCCGGCTGCCTTCGCCGCCACGCGTGGCACAAACGATGCTACCCATGATCCTTTTCCTCTTTTCTTTCTACGCCCAGGCTGCGGTTCTTCATAATGATCTCCAGGGCCGCGACCCGGTTGTTTAGCTCGGTGATCAATTCATCATGCACCTCGTTGGCGATCAGCCCACGGCGCGAGGCCTCGCCAATGGCGCTGCGTTCGGCGTTGAGGGCCTCTTCGCGCGCCTGGAGGTACATTTCTTGCTCCAGTTCTGGGAAATCCTGCAAATGGGCGCGCAGGTTTTCCTTTTTATCCCCAATTTCTTCGTCATAAACCTGATTCATCGACTCCCAAATATCGCGAAACAAGATGCCGTTGTCGCGCAGTCGGTCCAGCTCATGCTTGCCCGCCCATTTGGCAAACAGGGTCGCTTGCCGCCGCTGCAGCTCAACCCGCTGCGGCGCTTTGTCGGCCAGGTGGAGGCGGTTGATGAGCTGCTCGATAGTCATACCCTGGAAGAGCAAGGTAAAGAGCACCACGCCAAACGTCATGACGCGCAGTTCGAGGGCGATATCGGAGCCAAAAACGGCGTTATCAATGGAAAGGGCCAGGGCCAGGCTAATAGCGCCACGCAGGCCGCCCCAGTACATGACGTGTTGGTAGGGGAGAGGAATGCGGTTTTGCGGTTGGAAACGGCCGTAAATCCAACCAAACGTATAAATAATGAACCCCCGACTAAAAATAATGGCCAGTACCGCGACCAGGATCGGAATGATATTCGGCCGTAACTGCGTCAGCTCAATTTCCAGGCCAATTAGCAAAAAGACCAGCGAGTTCACCACAAAGCTCAAAAATTCCCAGAAGTTGTCCAACGTCAGCTTGGTCGTGGGTGATGTATTTTGAAAGCCGATATTGCCCACCATCAGACCCGCCGCCACCACCGCCAGGATGCCGCTGAAGTGCAGCCCGTTTACCCCCACCAGGTCGCCAAACGATTCCGCAACCACGTACGAGCCAAAAGCCAGGGCGACCGTTGTGGCTGTTTCAATCAGGTGGTCATCCACATTTTTCAGGATGATGGTCGACACCACGTAGCCCATCACCAGCCCTACGGCCAGCCCGCCAAACGCCACGATAAAAAACTCTTGCAGCGCCTCTCCCAGCCCAAACGAATTGGATACTGTGCCAGCCGCCAGCGCCAGGTTAAAAATGACGATGGCCACTCCATCATTAAACAGGCTTTCCCCTTCCACCAAAATGGTCAGCCGCTTGCTGACGCCCAGGCTGCGGAAAAAGGCAATCACCGCCACCGGGTCTGTGGCCGAAATGAGCGCGCCAAAAGCCAGGGCCGCGGCCCAGGAGATGCCCAAAAATTCCACCACCAGCCCACCGACCAGAAAGGTACTCACCAGCGTGCCGCCAATGGCCAGCAGCAGCACCGGTAGCAAATCTTTCTTGAGCCGCCGCCAGGGAATGTGCAGCGTGGCTTCAAAGACGAGCGGCGGCACCAGAATCGCTAAAATGAGGTCTGAACTAACGGTAAAGTTCAAGAAGTTCGGGAAAAACGAAAGCGTCAGTCCCACCAGCACCAGGGCGACGGTGTAGGGCAGGCGGATGCGGCGCACCACAATTGCCACCATGGCGGCGATGAATAGCAGCACCATGAGGCTAAGCTCCTGGCGCACCAACCCATTTTCTTCGGCCTGCATCAGGATAGGGAGATATTCCGCAAGAGCAGGAAAATCCATATTTTTACCTCTGAAAATGGAACAGTGATAAACACAGATGAACGCAGATATAAATCTGTGAAAATCTGTGTTTATCTGTGTCCCTTTCATTCATGGTGTTGAGCTTCCACCGGTTCAGTGCTCGTGAGTTTCTTCCACCAGCCACCAGCCACGAGCCGCTAAAGGTACTCGTCCAGGTTGATGGTGCCGTACTCGCCGCGCGTGAATTTGCTTTTATCCGCCCCCCAGGGAATGGTGCAGTCGAAGCCGAGTTTGGCGGTGTGGCTTTTTTGCCCCGGCACGTGAACGCCGGAAGGGTCCAGCGAACTGCCCGGCTGGTTGGGCAGCAGCACCACATCTTTGTCCCCCTGGAAGCGGGTGGCAAAGGCCCATTCCACCTGCGCCGGATCGTAAATGTCTACGTCGGTATCCACCACCCAGACGTGTTTGAGTGACCCGTGTCCTTTGAAGGCGGCGGCGATGGCCAGACGGCCGTCTGCCTCCCCCTGCTTGTCAATTTGCACCACGGCATGCAGCCAGGAGGTGCCGCCGGGGGTGATTACCACCCCTGTGCAGCGTGTCACCTTGTTCACCTCGGCAAAAATCGTGGGTTCCTTGGGCATGCCCATCAAAATCTTGTGCTCCAGCCCGCCCGGCAGCAGGGCATGGAAGATGGGATTGCGCCGGTGGGTAATCAGGTCAATCTCAATGATCGGCTGATCGCGCACAATGTCCATCGTCTCCGTCAGGTCCATAAATGGCCCTTCCTGCGTCCGCCGTTTGGTGATGCGCCCTTCCAGTACAATCTCGGCGTCAGCAGGCACGGCCAGGTTGTTGGTGAGGCACTTCACCAGCGGGGTGGGGGCCAGGGCATGGGCCACCGCCAGCTCATCCACATCTGGCGCGGGGGACATGGACGCGGCCAGGTGTACCGCCTGCGACACGCCAATGCAGATGGCCACCGGCAGGTCACCCTCTACCTTTTGCATGGCGTTCCAGGTGCCGCGCCGCTCGATGATACGCGCGGCAAAACGACGGCCGTCCAGCCGCAGCAGCCGGTGGTAACACATGTTGCGCCCCAATTCCGGGTCTTCCGTAATCACCACGTTGCTGGCA
>CAUJGI010000375.1 GCA_963169155.1 Chloroflexota bacterium | reverse complement strand
CGGGGCACCATTGTGTCTGATCCGGCCGCTGATGTCCGTTTCTACCCTCAGATCGACTCCAGCAGCGGCTTTGTCACCACCTCGCTGCTGGCGGTGCCGGTGCAGCTGCGCAACCGGACGTTGGGCGTGCTGGAGGTGGTGAATAAGCGAGACGGCCGTTTCCTGGCCCAAGACATCTCCTACGCCAAAACCCTGGCTGCTTCGGCCGCCATCGCCATCGAAAATGCCAAACTCATAGAAACGCTGCGCCAGGCCAACACGGATCTGCAAACCCAGAATGAAGAATTGGAAGCGTTCGACCGCACCGTGGCCCACGATCTGCAAAATCCGCTGGCCCTGGTGGTGGGCTTTGCTGACCTGCTGCAAACCAGCGCCGTGAATATCTCCAACACGGAGCGAGACCGGGCGCTGAATTTGCTGGTGCAAAATGCCCACCGCATGAGCAGCATCATCCAGGAACTGCTCATCCTTGCCAGCGTGCGCAAACACGACGTTGAAACACACCCACTGGACATGGGGGAAGTGGTTCTCGGAGCGATGGATCGATTGCGTTTCATGATGCAGCAGTACAAGGTGCGCATTATTTTGCCCGATTCATGGGAAGTGGCGCGCGGCTACGCTCCCTGGATTGAGGAGGTGTGGGAAAACTACATCAGCAACGCGCTGAAATATGGGGGAAGTCCGCCAGTCGTTGAGATGGGCAGCGAGGTGTTGGCCGACGGCCGTATCCGCTTCTGGATTCGCGATAACGGCGCGGGAATCCCCCCAGAAAAGCAATCCCTCCTCTTCACCCCGTTCACCAAGGTGAGCCAGGTGCGGGTAACCGGGCACGGTCTGGGGCTGTCCATCGTCCGGCGTATTATGGAAAAGCTAAACGGTGAAGTTAGCCTGGAAAGCGAGCCGGGCCGGGGCAGCGTCTTCAGCTTTATCCTGCCTGCTTACCACGTCGACGATGGCGAAACAACCGTGAAAGTGGCAGAGCCTTCATAGCCGCGTTATCATTCCCAAAGAGTTTGCTGAGCGTTACGGCAGCACGTTTGCCGCACACCTGAACAGTAACAAAACCAAATCAATCCCACCGCCCCGCCGGATTTGTGAAGAGAGGATCAGGCATCCGGCGACAGTTTTTCCCTGGAGGAAACATGTCACACTCTGAAAAGCGGCTGATCACCGCTGAAGATTTATACAACATCGAGCTTGTCTCCGACCCGCAAATTTCCCCTGATGGTGCACACGTCATTTTTGGCGTCACCCGCGTCGACCGCAAGACAGAGAAGAAGTACACCAACCTGTGGCTGGTGGCCACCTCAGTGGCCACCAATGGCCAAAGCGCGGCGCGCCAGTTCACCTACGGCGATCACAATGACACCCACCCGCGCTGGTCGCCCGACGGCCGTTCCATTGCCTTCCTCTCCAACCGCAAAGACGAAAAGCAGGCGCAAATCTATATCATTCCGTTCCACGGTGGCGAGGCCCGCCCGGTGAGCAAAATGGAAGGCTCCTTTGCCGGGTTTGTCTGGTCGCCCGACGGCCGTACCTTTGCTACCCAGTTCCGCAAAAAAGACCAGGCCGCCATCGAGCGCGAAAAAGATGAGCAAAAGAAGAAACTCGGCGTGGTCAGCCGCCACATCACCAGCCTCAACTACAAAGGTGACGGTGCAGGCTATCTGCCCGAAGAAAAGTGGCACATCTGGACAATTGACGCCGCCAGCGGCGAAGCCAGCCAACTAACCGAGGGTGACAAGTTCGACGAAACCCAACCGCAGTGGACGCCCGATGGCCGTTCCCTCATCTTCATCTCCAACCGCGATCCCCAGCCAGACATCAACTGGGACCAGACCGAACTGTACCGCATCCCCGTTAGGGGAAGCGCCATCCCGGCTGAAGGCGGTGTAATGGAGCTGATTCCGTCGCGCGAAGGGCGCAAGTTTAACCACACCCTCTCACCCGACGGCAGCTGGATTGCCTACATGGGGCGCAAGCAAAAAGGGCACTGGTACCAAAACGACTGCCTCTACGTGGTGCCCACCAGCGGCGGCAAGGTGCGCCATCTTACCGAAGGGATCGATTTGCACCTTTCCATCGTCACCCTGACGGACGTAGGCAGCGGCACGGCGCAAACACCACCCACCTGGTCGAAAGACGGCCGTACCCTCTTCACCATGGCCACGGAAAAGGGCAACCAACCCCTGCTGGCCTTCAGCACTGATTCAGGCACATCCGGCTATGAGCGCATTATTGATGAGGCCGGGCTGGTGGGCAGCTTCTCGCTAGACGAGGCGCAGCAAAAAGTGGCTTACCTCTGGGGCGACATGAACGGTCCAGCCCAGGTGCGCGTGCGCGATTTGGGCACGGGCGAAACCAAAACGCTCACCAATTTCAACCAGGCGCTGCTGGCCGAGATCGAATCCGGCAAGATTGAAGAGGTGTGGTTCAAGAGCCAGGACGGCACCGACCTGCACGGCTGGATCATGACCCCGCCTGGTTTTGATCCCAGCCAGAAATATCCATCGGTTTTAGAGATTCACGGCGGGCCGCAAACGCAATACGGCCGTGCCTACTTCCACGAGCTGCATCTGCTGGCCGCCCAGGGATATGTGGTTTACTGGAGCAATCCGCGCGGCAGCCAGGGCTACGGCGAAGCGTTTGCCGGGGCGATCTACAACCGCTGGGGCACCGTTGATTATGAAGACGTGATGGCCTGGGCCGACACCGTGGAAAAATTGCCCTACATCGACACCAAACGTATGGGCGTAACCGGCGGCAGCTATGGCGGCTACATGACCACGCTCATCATTGGCAAGACACATCGGTTTAAAGCGGCCGTTGCCCAGCGTGTGGTCAGCAACTTCATCAGCTTCTACGGCTCCAGCGACATGAACATCGGCGCCGAATACCTCTTTGGTGCCGAAAAAGCGCCGTGGGACGATCTGGAAAATTACTGGCAGCAGTCGCCCATTGCCTACATCGGCAACGCCAAAACGCCAACCCTGCTCATCCACAGCGAGCACGACTTCCGCTGCGACAAAGAGCAAGGCGAACAGGTCTTTGTCGCCCTGCGCAAGCTTGGCGTGGACTCAGAACTGATCCTCTTCCCCGAAGAATCCCACGGCCTGTCCCGCGCCGGCCGCACCGACCGCCGCATTGAACGCCTCAGCCACATGATCCGCTGGTTTGCGACGTACCTCTAAGAATCAGCTATAATAGTTCCTCAAGAAAAAATTCAACTCGTTTGAGAAACGATGAGATTGGAGATTAGAGATTGGAGATTAGCAACATCTCCAATCTCTAATCTCTAGTCTCTAATCTCCCAAAATATGCTGGATAAGATTAAACAAGTCGTTACACGCTACGACGAAATTGAAAGACAAATGACCGATCCGGCCGTGTTGGCCGATCACATAAAGCTCACCGACCTGGCCCAAGAGCGTTCCGATCTGCAAGAGCTGGTGGAGGCGTACCGAGAGTACGCGCGTGCGCAGCAAGAGCTGGCCGACACCCGCGAAATGGCCGAGCTGGAAGAAGGCGAAATGGCCGCCCTGGCCGAAGCGGAAATCGAGGCGCTGGAAGCGCGCCTGGAGTCGCTGGAGCACGAAATGCGCCGTCTGCTGGTGCCCAAGGACCCCCGTGACGAACGCAACGTCTTTGTGGAAATTCGTGCCGGGGCGGGCGGCGATGAAGCCGGTATTTTTGCCGCTGACCTGCTGCGCATGTACCTGCGCTACGCCGAAGGGCGTAACTGGAAGCCCACCATTTTGGAAGATAACAGCACGGGCGTGGGCGGCTACAAAGAAGTGATCTTTTCGGTGAAGGGCAAGGGTGCCTATTCGCGCTTCAAGTATGAGAGCGGCGTCCATCGTGTGCAGCGCGTGCCACAAACGGAGTCACAGGGGCGCATCCACACCAGCACGGCCACGGTGGCCGTCATGCCGGAAGTTGATGAGGTAGACATCACCATCGATCCCAAGGATCTGGAGATAACATCGACCTTTTCCTCAGGGCCGGGTGGGCAGCACATGCAAAAGAACGCCACGGCCGCTCGCATCGTGCACATTCCCACCGGCATGTTTGTGAAAATCCAGTCGGAGCGCAGCCTGACACAAAACAAGCAGTTGGGCATTGCCATCATCCAGGCCCGGCTGCAGGAAATTGAGGAAGAAAAGCAGCATACGGCCGTTGCCGCCAACCGCAAATCGCAAATCGGCACTGGGGACCGCAGCGAGAAAATCCGCACCTACAACTACCCGCAAGGACGCGTCACCGACCACCGCATCGGCCTGAGCAGCTATAACCTGCCCGCCGTCATGGACGGCGACATCGACCAGTTCATCGACGCCCTCACCATCGCCGACGAAGCGGAGAAGCTGGCCGCGCTGAACGAATCATAAATCGTGTTCAGGTGTTTAGGTGTCAGGTGTTCAACTGGTTTGCCTGAACACCTGATAACTTAAAAACATAAACACCCAAACGATGGAGTATCGCATGAGTAAACTCACCTACCAGCCGCGGGGCCGCTATTTTGAACAGTTTGCCGTGGGTGATGAGCTGGTAACGGCCGCTCGCACCT
>CAUJGI010000374.1 GCA_963169155.1 Chloroflexota bacterium | reverse complement strand
CTGGGCACGATTTGGGCATTGAACCTGGTTTTCGTAGCCGAGGATTCCAATCCTCGCTCTTTCGCGCTAAGAAAGCGCGGCTACAAGCTCACACGCGACGACTGGAAAGCATTGGCCAGGCTGGTGCTGGCGTTTTTATTGATTGGCATCAAGCCGCAGCTGGGCATTTTTATCGCTGCGCCGCTGCTGCTGGAGATGCTGTGGCACCGCGACCGGCGGTTGATTGGCCTGGCCATCGTTGGCGGGCTGCTGTTGGGTGGCACGCTGCTCATCACCCCGCCCTGGCTAATCAGCAAGGCGGCGGCGGTGCAAGAGATTACCGCCCCGCTGTGGAAATCGACGCTGGAGCGGGAGCTGACGCTGTGGGGCTGGCCGCTCTGGCTGGCCCAGCCGGTACGCATATTGGTTGTGCTCGTGATGGCGCGCTGGGCGTGGCGGCAAAAGGGCACATCGCCCATGTGGTGGGCGGGGTGGTTAACGGCCGTTCTCATCCTCACCCCCTACACCCGCGCCTACGACGGCATCCTGCTGCTGCCCATGCTGGGGGTGATGGCCACACACCGACGCTGGCAGCTGGCCCTGTTTGTCGGCATCATGGCGTTGTACATTCAACTGCCCATCGGCGAGTTGGGCAGCGTAGTCGCCCCGCTCATCGCCTGGCTGCTCTTTGTGCCCTGGGGCGAGGTTCAGGCGGTTGGTAAGCCTGCGCCGTAAAATAGAGGGCAAAAGTTAGCCTTCAACGCAGCAGTATGTAAAAATTGTTGAAAAACCTTCGTACAATACAAACACACTTGAGAATTTCAACACCATCTGGAGAATTGGCATGATTTTAGTCACCGGCGCAGCAGGTAAAACAGGGTTGGCGGTTCTGGCCGCCTTAAAAGCACGCGGGGCCAAAGTGCGGGCCATTGTGCGGGACGATGCGCAGATTCTCCCCGTGCGACAGGCAGGCGCCACGGAAGTGGTGGTGGGGGATTTGCTGGATGCGGACGTGTGGCGTCTGGCGACCACGGCCGTTTCCCACATTTACCACATCGGCCCCAACCTGCACCCCAACGAAGTGCGCATTGGCCAGCTGATGATTGCCGCTGCCCGCGCCATCGGCAACTGCCGCGTGGTCTATCACTCCGTCATCCACCCGCAAATTCGGGAAATGCCCCACCATTGGCGCAAGCTCAAAGTAGAAAACATCCTGTTCGATTCAGGGCTGCCCTTCACGGTGCTGCAACCCACTGCCTACATGCAAAATCTGCTGCCTTACCTGTCCGCCATCCAAAACGACGGCATCTTGCCCGTCCCTTACCCCGCCGCAACCAGCCTGAGCCTGGTTGATTTGCATGATGTGGCCACCGTCGCCGCCAAAGTGCTGACCGAGCACGGGCAGCACAGATACGCCACCTACGAACTGGTCGGCACCGAGCCGCTGAGCCAAACGGCCGTTGCCGACACCTTCAGCCAGATTTTGCACCGGCCCATCGAAGTACGCCCCGTCAGCCTGGCCACCTGGGAAGCCCAGGCGCTGACCAACGGCACGGCGAAAGAAACGGTGAAGACGGCCGTTGCCATGTTTACCTACTACGCCACAAGCGGCATGACAGGTAACCCGCAGGTGCTGCGCTTCCTCCTCGGCCACGAACCCACCAGCCTGGCCGATTTCATCAAACGCACCGTCAGCTAAAGCAGTTGTTGTTTGTGGGCCGCTAAAGCGGCTTTTTCTTCTGGGGATAAAAAGGCGATGTCCAGCGCATTTTGCTGCGCCTGGGTTACTTGCGCCTGGCTCAAACCCGCTTTTTCCACCGCCACGCGATACTCAAAGGGCAAATCAATGGCGCTGATGCCTGGATCGTCGGTGTTGATCGTCGCCAGGATGTTCCGTTCGAGCATCGTTTTCAGGGGATGGCTGGCATAATCAGGCACGGTGCTGGTTTGCACATTGCTGGTCACGTTCATCTCGACGCCAATGCGATTTTCCGCCAGGTACGCCATCAAAGCGGGATCATCTACGGCGCGCACGCCGTGACCGATGCGCCTGGCGCCCAATTCACGAAGGGCTTGCCAGACGGCCGTACTGCCCCCAGCCTCTCCCGCATGCACCGTAATCCGCCAACCGGCCTCCCGACCGCGTTTGAAATGATCGACAAACAGCTCGCCGGGGTAATTCACCTCATCCCCCGCCAGGTCCAGCGCCACCAAATGATCCCGCTGACTGAGCAGCGCCTCCAGCTCCTGGTACCCGGCCGCCGCGCCAAACGTCCGGCTGATGATGCCAATGAGGTTCGTCCGCACGCCAAAATCGCGCTGCCCGGCAGCTACGCCGTCTACCACGGCTTCCACAATGCCCGCCGGGGCCAGCCCGTGCGGTTGGGCCATAAACACCGGGCTAAAGCGCAGCTCGATGTAGTCGATGCCTTCACGCTGGGCGTCCTGCACGTTTTCGTAGGCGATGCGGCGGCACACGTCGTAGTTCACCAGGATGCCCACCTGCCACTCAAACTTGGCAAAAAAAGCGAGAATGTCGGGTTCGGGGGTGGTGACCTGGACAAACGGCCGTAACTCTATCAAATCTTTCGCGGGCAGCGGCAAATTGTATTGCAAACCAACGTCTAAAATCGTTTCCAGGCGTACGCTGCCATCCAGGTGGCGGTGCAGGTCGATGAGGGGCAAATCAGGACGAATAACAGGCATAATTGGGTCAAAAATTTGTTGTCGCACTATAGATTCCTGGTATGTTAACCGCCATCAAACGAATAAACAAATATCCCCCAAACCAGGGGATAAATCCCCAGGCTACACCTCGTTCCACGCTCCGCGTGGAATGAAGACGGACGCTAGAGCGTCCCACTCGCGGCGCGGTTGTAGGATAAAAATCAAATCGGGTAACCAACCACCCTCACCCCAACCCTCTCCCTGCGAGGGAGAGGGGGCCAGTTCCCTCCCCCTCGCAGGGGGAGGGCTAGGGTGGGGGTCCAGGCGTTGCCCATTTTGATTGTTAGACACCAAGAGCGCCGCAATAAACATTCCCACGCTCCGACGTGGGAACGAGAAAGAAGGA
>CAUJGI010000373.1 GCA_963169155.1 Chloroflexota bacterium | reverse complement strand
GAGCAGCACCAGTTGGAGCGAAGGCAGCATCACCTACAGCAACGCTCCGGCCGTCGGCAGCGTGATCAACAGCGTCGGAACAGGCAGCAGCGGCTGGATCGAAATTAACGTCACCAGCGCCATCAGCGGCGACGGCACGTTTAGCCTGGCCATGCTTTCGAGCAGTTCACTTGTCAACCTCTTTAGCAGCACCGAAGGGGCCAACGCACCGGAACTGGTCATCGTGACGGCTCCGTAGCCAGAAACAGACAGAACAACAAAAAAGAGGCGCTGGAAACCAGCGCCTCTTTTTTATTGTAGAGACGTTGCAATGCAGCGTCTCTACTTCGGATTAATCGTCCTGGCCGGGGATGGGTTCAAGGGGGTTGATGGGCACAGTGTCCAGCGGCGGCTGCGGATCGCCGCAGTAGGTGAAAACGCTGTTTTTGGCGCTGTGGTAATAATACTCTACCCCATTCACCCGCAAAATCATCTGCTGGCCAGGCACCAGCGCCTGGGTATAGGCCACCCCCGCCTCCGGGCAGCCAATGCTGCCATCGCGCCAGGTCACTTCCAGCAAAGAAACCAGCTCAATATCGTCTACCGTCACGCCAAAGCGCTGGCTGAGGTCGGTCATGGCCTGGACCACCGGGTCTTTGATGCCGGGGTTACCCGGGGCAGGCTGCACCACGGGCGGACCTTCCAGCGGCACCGGCGTCAGCGCACCCAGGTCCACAGTCACCGGTTCAGACACCTGCTTCTCGCTGGTGGGCGTCGGTGCGACCTCTGGAGCTTCGATTTCAGCCGGGGCAGCTTCGGGGGTTTCGTCATTCACGGGAGGCACCTCTTGGATAGTTGGTTCGGAGGGAACGGCCGTTGCCTCCGGTTCTTCAGGGGTGGTAACGGCCGTACAGCCAATTAGGAAAAGTAAAATAACCGTCAAAGTTAGTTTTGTCATTTTCATCATCATGCTCCTATTGTGCCATCACAAACAGGCAAACGACAATCGTTTGCCTGATCTGTGTAACGAATGGAGACAACAAATGGTTCCCACGAGCAAAAAAAACGCTGAGTCTTTCAGATTGGCCCAATCTTAAAGATTGGGCCAATCTCAGTCAGTAATTGGGGCAAAGTGAATCGGGGTCGGATGAACAGTACTGATGACGAGGGCAACCGGGATGGCCAAAAGAACCGGCCCAAGCACCATCACCGCGTAATGCCACGCTTTAGGCGGTTTTGCCCTTTCCCGCACTGGTAAACAGTAGGCTGGCAGATAAACCATCAGCCCGTAAACAAAAATCCAAAACCCAAGCTGGAGCAGATTTAAGCTGCCCCCATAGACAGCCTCCAACAAAAAGCCGGTAAAGCCAAACGCGAGAAACACCGCATTGGCTGATACCTGCCAATAGCTAAGTACAATCGCCCATCCGATAAACATCGGCACAAAAACGACCACGCTGTGCCACAGCACCACATCCAGGTAATTGGTGGAAGCGGTAATGTAGGCCGCCCCCAGCGGAACACCAAACAGCGGCGCAAGATTGGTCATGGTGACGGTGACGGCTTCTTCCAACAGGGCAAGGAGCGTGCAAAACAAGACAAACGTCATGGGCCAGGGAAGCGTTAGACGCTGCACAAAGGCCCGTATCGGCTCCCGCCAGCGCCACATGAGCAGCCCGCCCAGCAAAACCCATATCAGCACCAATCCCGTAGCCATGAAGATGACAGCCCGGGCATTGGGCGGCATAAACAGGGCGGCAATGGTAAAGAGGAAAAGGGAGGCAACGGCCGTCCACACACCCAAAAAGCGCATAAGGTTCGTAGAAGTGACAATCTTTTGCATGCAAGCCTCTACCAGATTGCTGGCCATTTTGTTGCAGCAACACCTTTTTTCGCCCTCCCGCCTAACTCCGGTACAATTGCCGCCATGCGGAAACCACTGTGGCGACCCCTCAGCTACCACCAACGCCTGCGCCTGCTGCTGCTGCCCTACCTGAGCGGGATTCTGCTGCTGCTGGTGCTGCCCGCCCTGCTGGCTTTTGGCCTGGCCTTCTTCCGCTACGATGGACTTTCCTCGCCCACCTGGTTGGGCACACTCAATTTTATCTTCGTCACCACCGATGAGCTGTTTTTGCTCAGCGTGCAAAATTCGCTGGCGCTGGTCATTTTGCCGGTACCGCTGCGGGTGTTTGGCGCGTTTTTGCTGGCGGTGCTGCTGCGAAGGAACGGCCGTTTCCTCGGCTGGTTTCGGGCGGCTGTCTACCTGCCCAGTATTGTGCCCACGGCCGCTTATGCCCTGGCCTGGCTGTGGATTCTCAACCCCATCTACGGCCCGGTTAACCTGCTGCTGCAGGCCGTGGGCCTGGCCCAACCCGGCTGGTTTGCCGACAGCCAATGGGCCAAACCCGGCCTGGTATTGCTCTCGCTCTGGCAAATTGGCGAAGGTTTCCTGGTCTGCCTGGCCGCCCTGCAAGACATTCCGCCCGCTGTGGAAGAGGCCGCCCTGGTTGATGGGGCCAACCGCCCCCAGCGCTTTTTTTACCTCACTCTACCGCTCATGGCCCCGATTTTGCTTCTGCTCGCCTTTCGTGACGCGGTCGTGACCCTTCAAGAATCGTTCACCACCATCTTTCTCACCACGGGCGGCGGGCCGTATTACGCCACCTTTACCCTGCCCATGCTCATCTACGAACAGGGCTTTGGCTTGCTGCTGTTTGGCGCGGCCAGCGCCGCGCTGTGGGTGCTGTACGCCCTCACCGGGCTGATTGTGCTGGCGCTGTATGGCATCGCCCGGCAGTGGCAAATTGGCACCACGGAGGAGACCTTTGTCCTTTAAGTTGAGCTGGCGTCTGGTGACTCGGCTGTTGGTAGCGGCCGTTTTCCTGCTCCCCCTCATTTGGATGCTGACGGCGGCGCTGCACCCGCAAGGACGGCCGTTGCCTACCACCCTCACCTTTTCCCTGGACCTCACCCTGGCCAATTTTGGCCGCGTCCTGGAGTTGGTGCCAATGGGCCGCTACACGCTCAATTCTTTGCTGGTGGTGCTGCTGGCCGTGCCGCTGACCCTGCTCACCAGCAGCTGGGCCGGGTTTGGCATGGCCCAACTGCCCAAGGCCAGTCAGCGCCGCTGGATTGTGCTCTCCCTGGCCGTGCTGATGGTGCCTGGGGTGGCTCTGTGGTCCACCCGCTTTTTTATCTACGCCTGGTTGGGCTGGTACAACACCATTCTGGCCCTCATCGCCCCGGCCTTCATGGGCACCAGCCCCTTTTTTGTACTGATGTTTTATCGCGCCTTTCGCCGCATCCCCGTAGCCATCTATGAAGCCGCCCGGCTCGAAGGTGCGGGCGTGCTGACCAGCTGGCGGCAGATCGGCCTACCCATTGCCCGACCAACGGCCGTTGGCGTCGCCCTGCTATCCTTCGTGTTGTACTGGAGCGATTTTATCTCGCCGCTGCTCTACCTGCGTTCGCAAAGCCGCTATACCCTGCCCATTGCCCTGCAATTGTTGCAGCAGCTCACCCCGTCGCAGTGGTCCCTGCTCATGGCGGGCGCGGTGCTGGCCACCATCATCCCGGTGGCGCTGTTTTTATTGCTCCAACCCTATTTTGCCCGCATCGGCAGCTAATACATACTGTCTACACGAAAACCAGGCGTGCGAAGCGGCATTGTTCGAGGTAAGCTTATGTCAAGCTTCTTGATTGTGGCCGAGGGATGTTGGCGCTGGTGGGGAGGAATTTTGGCGGTAACGGCCGTTTCCCTCCTCCTCTTCCTCAACTGGCTGCCCCAAAACCGCGTGTACCAGGCTGAGGCCGGGCTGGGCAGCGAAGCCGCCTGCATCGGCGATGTCACTCTGGCGGTCATTGGTGACTTTGGCGATGCGAGCCAGCCGGAAGCCGACGTGGCCAACCTGGTTCACAGCTGGAACGTCGATTACGTGCTCACCACCGGCGACAACAATTACCCCAGCGGCGCAGCCAGCACCATCGACGCCAACATTGGCCAATATTACCAGCAGTACATCGGCAGCTACACGGGCAGCTACGGGCCAGGCGCGGCGCAAAACCGCTTTTTCCCGGTGCCCGGCAACCACGACTGGAACACTACCAATTTACAGCCATACCTGGATTACTTCAGCCTGCCCGGCAACGAACGGTACTACGACATTGAACTGGGGCCAGTGCATTTATTTGCCCTGGATAGTGACAGCCGGGAGCCAGACGGCCGTACCGCTGCCTCTACCCAGGCCAGTTGGCTGCAAACCGAACTGGCCAGCAGCAGCGCACCCTGGAAGCTGGTAACGCTGCACCACCCGCCCTACTCTTCCTCCACCAATCACGGCTCGGACCCAACCATGCAGTGGCCGTTTGCCGCTTGGGGAGCAACGGCCGTTCTCGCCGGGCACGATCACACCTACGAACGGCTGCAGCAAGAGGGCATTCCCTATTTTGTCAATGGCCTGGGCGGGCGGAGCATTTACCCGCTGGGAAACCCTGTACCCGGCAGCATTGTGCGCTATAATCTCGACTACGGTGCGATGCGCCTTGAAGCCAATACCTATTGCCTCAGCTTTAGCTTCTACAGTCGGGGCGGCAGCCTCATCGACAGCATTACCCTGTACAAACCCGATTTCTTCGCAAACCACCTTTATTTACCGCTCACCGCTAAATAAGTGAGCCGCCACGAAGTGAGGAAACATTTGCATGAAACCCCCAGATAGTGTCTCTTTACGCTTAATAGCTGCCCTGCTCCTGGCCATCGTTTTTTTGGCCAGCTGCGGAGAGGAGCCCGAAACGGTTACCTTCCTGACGTTTGGCGATCCGGCCGAACAGCGGGCCTATGCCGACCTGGTAACCGCCTTTAACGACTCCCACCCCGAGGTCACCGTCGTAGTGACACACATCCCTTCGGCCAACGAATACCGCACGCGCCTGGCCACCGAATTTGCCGCAGGCAACCCGCCAGATGTGACGTTGATGAACTACCGCCGCTACGCTGCTTTTACCGCCAACAATTTGCTGGAACCGTTGGGGCCTTACCTGGCCGAAAGTGAGCTAATCCAGCCGGAAGATTTCTATCCGATCACGATTGATGCCTTTACCTGGGACGGGGTGATCACCTGCATTCCGCAAAATATTTCCAGCCTGGTGGTGTATTACAACCAGGATTTGTTTGACACCGCCGGTGTGGCTTACCCCACTGCTGATTGGACCTGGGACGATTTTGTGAAAACGGCCGTTGCCCTCACCCAAGACACCAATGACGATGGCACCATCGACCAGTACGGCGTGGGCATTGAACCCTCCCTGTACCGGCTGGCGCCGTTTGTCTGGCAAAATGGCGCGCCCATCGTCAACAGCGATGAATTCCCTGTCCGGCTCACCATTACCCGGCCACCGGCGCAAGAAGCGCTGCAATGGTTTGTTGATTTGCGCCAGGTGCACGGCGTGGTGCCGGGCCGGATTGAGGAAGAGGCGCAGGACAGCGAGAGCCGCTTTGTGGCCGGTACCACCGCCATGTTTTTCGACAGCCGCCGGGCCACCCCCACCTTCCGCGAAATCGAGGGTTTTGTCTGGGATGTCGCCCCGCTGCCCAACGGCAAGGAATCGGTTGGCGTGCTGCACAGCGACGCCTACTGCCTCTCCAGCACCACCGAAAACAAG
>CAUJGI010000372.1 GCA_963169155.1 Chloroflexota bacterium | reverse complement strand
TCCAGCAACGGCCGTGGCTCGGATCACGCAGCTTCTCAAAAGCATTGACGTACGCCCCCGCCGCGTTGAGCAGCCGCGCCTTTTTGCCATGCAAATGGGTACCGGGCACGATGTTGTCCACCACAGCCAGCTGTCCGCCGGGTTTCAGCACCCGCGCCGCCTCGTTGATAAACTGCTGGATGTCTGGGAAGTGGTGGGGGGCGATGCGGCAAGTTACCAAATCGAACTGAGCGTCCGAAAAGGGCAGCGCTTCGGCGTCGGCCGGTTCAAAAGAGACGTTGGTGATGCCTTTTTCGGTGGCCAGCCCTGCCGCCACTTCTAGCATTTCTGGCGTCAGGTCAGAAGCGATGACGTGGCCGACGTGCGGCGCAAAGGCGAAGGCGGTGTGCCCGGCGGCCGTGGCCACGTCCAGCACCTGCCAATCGGGCTGGGGCTGGGTGATTTCTACCAGCCGCGCCAGGCTGTACCCCTTGGCATGGACCGTGCTGGTGGCGTAGGCGGCGGCATTGGCACCAAACTGCTGTTGAACTTTTTCTTTGCTCATGGGCGCATTATACCCCGGGGTTTACTCTGACGGTAATGGATTGATCCAGGCCAGCGAAGTGCAGGCACCGACGTCATGAAGGATCGTTTGCTGGTAATCGTAGGCTGGGGCTACCAAACCGATGGCATTGTCATCGCGGATGAAGGCCAGCCAGTTGCCATCCAGCGACCAGTCGAAGGTAAAGGCCGGAAAGTAAACCAGGTTGTTGATGAGGATGGTGCGCTGATCGCCCGTCTCCAGATCGAACAAATTGAGCACGCCAAAGGGCAGCGAATCGCTGCGGCGGTTCTGCTCCGGCCACCAGGAGCCGGTGGCCATGAGGAAACGGCCGTCTGGCGAAAAGCCCAGCGAATGTTCCCCACGGGATAAATCGAGCTGGAGCAGCAGCGCCACTTCGGCCGTTTCAATGTCTACCTGAAAGATATAGCTGTCGTCGGCCTGGGTGGACGCCATGACAAACACCTGATTGGGCAGGGCAGGATGGGCAATGGCGTAACGCATGAGCAGCGGATCGCGGCGATTACTTTCGGGGAGTTCGGCCTGCAAAGCGGCCGTTTGCAGCACCGGCTGCGCGGCCAAATCGTCGATCCCCATCACCACCAGCTCTTGCGAGGTGGGCAGATCGGTCTGCGGCACCGAGCGAATGAAGCCAAACAGGGCATCCGTCAACCAGAAGGGCGAGATGCCTTCGCCCACGTTTACCCGCTCATCGGGGGCTGCCTGGGCTTCACGCAGCCACAAATTCGACACCACGTTGGGCACGCCAGGGCTGAGGGTGATGATACGGCCGTCTACCAGATACTGCGGGCTTTCAAACAGATGGGTGTCGGTGAGCAGCAGGAGTTGACCGTTGGGTGACCAGTAGGGTGTACCTTCCATCACCAGGCTGTCGCAAGCCCCTTCCTGACAGCCATCCACATCCACCAGCTGCGAAGCAGGCAGCACCTCTTCATCAATTCCGGTGTAGGTGAGCAGGAAACGGCCGTTTGGGTCCATCTGTCCCAACGAAATCGAGAAGGCATCTTCGGCCGGTTTCAGCTCAATCCCCGCGCCGTTGTGCCACCACAACGTTGCCCAATATTGCTCTTCTGAAGGTTGGATCAACTGCAAAATTACCCCGTTGTCGTTTGGCAGCGGATTAAAAAAGGCCATCCCTAGCGAAGCAAGTTCATCGACCCAGGTTTCGCTGCCCAGTTCATAGCGGAACAGCTGCGATTGCTGCGTGTCCATCGCTTGCGAAAACTCATTCATGCAAATAAGCTGCAAATCTTGCGCAGGCAGGGGGATAGGTTGTTCGGCCATACTCAACACTTCGGATTGGGTCATGGCAAAAAACCACCAGTCCCGCGACAGTTCTTCAACCGAATTGGAACCAAGAGAAGGGCTCATAAACGCTTCTACCGCATTGCGCAACCAGGAAGAATAGCTTTGGGTCCGTTCCATACTTTGAATCAAGGCTGTGGGGGGTACGTTGCGCTGGACCAAAAAGTCGATAAAGCCAAAGAGATAGTGGCTGTTGTTATCGGTTGTATCGGCAAAGTCCTGGCTGCTCCAATAGGGGAAGAGCAGATCGGTGTGCACTCCATCACTGGCCAGGCGGACATAGGTTTCGTGGGTAACCGGCCATTCGGCCAGGCCCAACTCGCTGAGCTGGTAGGTCAAAATCGCCTGGTAAACAGGTGCATGGCGGCAACAATTATAGCCCAGGCTGTCACCAAGCAGCGCCGACACCACACTTTTGCCATAGGCATTGGCCAGCGCTTCGTAGCCATCGTTGTTGATGGGCAGGCCAACCAGAGTGGGCGTGGGCAAGTCGAGACGCAGATTGTCGTTGTACAGGTTGGTGGGATCGGCCGTTTCCAGCAAACTTTCCGGATCGGTGTCGAAGCGAACCTGGATGGAGGTCGCGCAATCCAGTTCGGGCACGGTGTCACAACTGTCCGCCAACAACTTTTGTAGAAGGGGAATGAGTTCCAACACCACGGCTTCGTCGCGCAGCGGGTAGACAAAGGTGAGGTTGTCCAACACCTCAGTTTGCCATTCGCCCCAAAACGCTTCCAAAGGCGGTGCCAGCAGCCAGCGGTTTTGGCCACGGCGGTACACGGCCGTTTGCTGCAAAGTCACCGTTTCCAGACCCTCATCCGTCAGAGCCAGGTAGTCACGGGCATAAAGCAGCTCCGCGCTGCTCAGATCTGGCGCGACCACCAGGTCCATAAAGCGCTCATCCTCACGAAACAGCGGCGCAAACGCGGCATCGCCCTCCGGCAGCCGCAAGCCCAGACCGGGATGCTGATAAAACAGCCCTTCTTCAATCAAACTCGTCTGGGTCTGGCTCCACCCCATCTCGCGGCCAGACAGCACCGCCCGTCCCAGGTCCGCATCTTGCCCGGCAGCAGCCCGGCTGAGGACGTTGTGCGCAGCAAAAATATCGGATTCAACGGCCGTTGTCGCCTCATCGATCCGCCGGTTAACCTGCCGATACACAACCACTCCCGCCACTGCCAGCAAAACCAACACCACCACAAGCGTCCACCAGCGAGGCCTGGGTGATTTGGCCACAACGGGTTTCTCGTGCCAGGTGGGGTCTTCCCAACCCCCATCTTCTTCGGTTTGCCAATCGAATGACATAAGCTACCTCTTTACAGCTCAACCAGCCTGGCTAACGTGCGGTCCACGCCACTCTACCATACCACGCAAGTATCAGACCGACCCGACGGAATTGCCACGTTTCCGCCACTCTTCCCGCCGTTTCATAGGAAAAGTTAACGAAAGCGGGTGTGTGTGGAAGATACGGCCGTTTTGATAGGTTGACTATGGGGTTAGCGGCGTGAAACGTGACCAGAAACAATCACGTTTCACGTTTCACGCTTCATCGAGCGCTTGAATAAGTCAGAAAAGGTTGTTTTCAGCCTGATGACGCCTTAGGAAGGGCTGTCTAATCGCCAGATCGCCGCCGCCCCCAACAGCAGCAGCGTGCCAAAAATGAGATAGCCTTCGGGGATGGTTGCCTCGGTGATGAAGACGGCCAGCATCCCGCCCGCCCCGGTGAGCAGGTAGATAAGCAGAACCGCTTCACGCTGGCCGAAGCCGCGCTGCACCAGGCGGTGACTTAGATGATCTTTGCCCGGCGTATTGGGGCTAACGCCGCGCCGCAGCCGGGAAAACACCACCAGCGTGGTATCAAAAATGGGCAGCGACAGGATAAAAACGGGCACCATCCAGGTAACAAAGCTGCTGTTGGCCGGAAAACGCAGCTGCAAACCCAGCAGCGCCAGAACAAAGCCCAAAAACAGAGCCCCGGCATCTCCCATAAAAATTTGCGCAGGTTTGAAGTTAAAGCGTAAAAAGCCGAGACATGCCCCGAAAACGGCCGCTGCCAACCCCGCCACCAAAAATTGATTGTTCTGCAAACCCAGTAAGGTAATAAACGCCGCCGCCACGCCGCTGACACCTGCGCTAAGGCCGTCCATGTTGTCTAAAAAGTTGATGGCGTTGCTGATGCCTGCCAGCCAGAAAAAGGTAATGGTGTAATTGAGCAGTTCGGGAATGGGCAGCTTGACGCGAATGTCGAAGTAAGCCAGGATGAGAAAGCCAACAAATTGCCCGGCAAGTTTGGCCCATGCTGGCAGGCTGTAGCGGTCATCCAGCAGCCCCACCACGGCAACCACGGTGAGCGCCAGCAGCACACCCGCCACGGTGTTGGGAAAGTCCGGCACAAAGGTGATGATGGCCACCACCGCGCCGCCAAAAATGGCCACCCCGCCCATCAGCGGCATGGGGGTGCTGTGCAGCTTGCGCTGCGCCGGGGCGTCGACAAAGCCAATGCGAATGGCCAGGCGGCGCACCCAGGGAATGCTGAGCGCCGTGACGGACAGGGCCATGAGGAAGATGGCGAGGACGGTTTGCATGGTTAATTTGCGTAAGGAGGGAATTGGGGCCCAACCCACCCCCCACCCAGGGTGGGGGTTAATAAACATCATTCGCCGCCAACCTCGATAATGTCTATGCGCAGGATTTGGTCGCCGGTGAACTCTGGATTTTGTTCCGGGTCGCGGGGGGTGAGGCTTTGCAGCACGTCTTCGCCAGCCACCAGTTCGCCAAAGATGGTGTGACGGCCGTCTAACGACGGCAGCGGCGCATAGGTGATGAAAAACTGGCTGCCGTTGGTGTTGGCCCCGGCGTTGGCCATCGCCAGCAGACCGGCGCGGTCAAAAGTGAAGCCATTGTCCACCTCGTCGGTGAAGCGATAGCCGGGTTCGCCGCCGCCGGTGCCGGTGGGGTCGCCGCCCTGGGCCACAAAATCTTCCAGAACGCGGTGGAAGGTGGTGCCATCATAAAAACCTTGCTGGGCCAGGAAAACAAAGCTGTTCACCGCCAGCGGCGCGGCCTGGGTATAGAGGCGCAGGCGCAGCTCTCCTTTTTCGGTCTGGATGATTGCCTCGTATTCCTGGTCCAAGTCGATGACAAAAGGCGGGTATTCAGTGTAGTAGTTGTTGCGCTCGGCGGGGGGGATGGTGGTTAACGGCCGTTCCAACTCCGCAAACGAGGTACCGCTTTGTGCCCCCGGTCGCAGCTGCTGGATGAACAGCTGAATCTCACCCCGGTACTCTGCCGGGCTTACCTGCAACGCCTCGTTGGCCGCAGCTTCCG
>CAUJGI010000371.1 GCA_963169155.1 Chloroflexota bacterium | reverse complement strand
GGTTATTTTGGCCGGGATTCGCCTGGCCACCATCGTGGCCATCTCTATCGCTACCATTGGCGCCAAGTTTGGCGCAGGTGGTTTGGGTACGCTGCTGTTTGACGGCATTGCCCAAAATCGGTACGACAAAATTGTGGCGGGGGCGGTGGTTGTGGGGCTGCTGGCGCTGCTGCTAAACCGCCTGCTGCTCCTGGCCGAGACTCGCTTTGATCCGCTCAAGCATGTTGAGCCGTCGTAATTTGCTCGGATTTGCGCCGATCTTTTTTTGCCAAAGGGAGTACAATGAGCGGCATGTTTAGAAAGTGGTTTGCATCCCTGTGCCTGGGCACCTTATTTGTGTTGTTGCTAACGGCCGTTGCCTGCAGCAGCGCCGACGACCAACCGTTGCCTACGGCCGTTCCCACCATTCCCGCCATTGCCGCGGCCACCAACACCCCGGCCCTCAGCCCCACCTTCACCCCCGAACCGACGGCGGAAATCGCGCCAACGGCCACGCCATTCCCGACGGTCACAGCAATTCCCACCTCAACCGCACTGCCGGGCATTGTGCTGGCTGCGCCGGAGGATTTTGGCACGGACCGTAACCCGTTGACCGGTGAACTGGTGGCTGAACCGGAGAATTTGCTGCGACGGCCGTTGGCCATCAAAGTCTCCAACAGCCCGCCCCAGTACGCCCGCCCGCAAAACGGGCTGAGCCAGGCCGACCTGGTGTTTGAGCACGTTACCGAGGCCGACATTACCCGCTTTACCGCCATTTTTTACAGCCAGACCCCGCCAGACATTGGTCCGGTGCGCAGCGCGCGCCTCATCGACAAAGAACTGCCCGCCATGTACGCCGCCGCCCTGGCCATGTCTGGGGCGCATCCGGTGGTGTCGCAGCGGCTGCACGGCTCCGACATCGGCGACCGCATTTTGCGCTCGCACGAGACGGGCTTTTTCCGCACCGATGAGGACAAGCCGTGGGAGCATACCCTGCACGCCGATCCGGCGGGGCTGTGGCAGGCCATCGCCGCCCATGAGGAAGACCGCCCGCCGCAGTTTACCGCCTGGATGACGTTTAACACGCTGCCGCCGCCCGGTGGCGCACCGGCCACGCAAATCGAGGTGGCTTACGACACCTACACGCTGGTGGAATGGGTGTACGATCCGGCCAACGGCCGTTACTGGCGCTGGGCCGATGGGGAGCCAACCATTGACGCCAACAATGGGGAGCAGATTAGTGCGGCCAATGTGATTTTGCTAACGGCCGTTCATGAAAAGGACCACTCCATTTGCCTGACCCACAGCAACGGCGTCTGCACCGACTGGCCGATTGAAATCCAGATTTGGGGGCAGGGGGATGCCATCATTTTGCGCGACGGCAAGCAGTATCCGGTGACCTGGCTGCGCGAAAATCGCAGCGACATGTTCACCTTCGTCGACGCCGACGGCCGTCCCGTTCCCCTGCAAATTGGCAACAGCTGGTTCCAGGTGCTGCCCCACTACTACGAGAACCCCGTTACGATTAGCCCCTAACTCAAAAAACATGTGTAATTGAGTAATTTGGTAATTGGGTAAATTGCCCCGCCAATTACTCAATTACTCAATTACTCAATTACCTGCCCAATTATGTCTTCACGTCTCCTCCAAAAACTCCGCGCCGTCGAGCCGTGGCAGCGCACCCTGACCATCATGTTTGTGGCCCAATTGCTAACGGCCGTTGGCTTCTCCGTCATCTTTCCCTTTTTGTCGCTCTATATCACCGAGCTCGGCAGCCGCACGGCGTTGAGCGTCGAGTTCCTGGCCGGGGCCGTGTTCTCGGCCCAGGCGCTGACGATGATGGTTGCTTCGCCGATTTGGGGGGCAGTGGCGGATCGATACGGCCGTAAACTCATGGTCGAACGGGCGATGTTTGGCGGTGCGGTCATCATGCTGCTGATGGGTTTTGTGCGCTCTGGCGAAGAGTTGGTGCTGCTGCGCGCCTTGCAAGGCATGATTACCGGCACGGTAGCCGCCGCCAATGCCCTGGTAGCGGCCGTGGCTCCGCGCCAGCGCAGCGGCTATGCCATGGGGATGCTGCTCATGGGCCAGACCACCGGCGTGGCCATTGGCCCGCTGATTGGTGGCTTGCTGGCTGATGCTTTTGGCTACCGCTTCACGTTTGTTCTCACCTCCGCCCTGCTGCTGGGAGGCGGCCTGCTGGTGTACTGGGGCGTTGAGGAGAGCCTGGCCTCGCGACCCGAAACCACCGCTAAAAAGCGCAGCTTTCTGGCCGATTGGCGGCACGTTTTTCAGGCGGATGGCGTAATCCTCGCCTACAGCCTGCGTTTTCTGGCCAACCTGGGCCAGACCCTGCTGGTCCCTTTTGCCCCGCTGCTAATTGCGGCGCTGCTGGTTGACAGCGACCACCTGAATACCATCACCGGGCTGGTGATTGGCGTGTCGGCGGCGGCGGGGACGATTACGGCCGTTTACCTCGGCCGCCTGGGGGATCGCGTGGGGCACGGCCGGGTGCTCAAGTGGAGCGCCCTGGCAGCGGGGCTGCTCTTTCTGCCGCAAAGCCAGGTGATCACTCCCTGGCATCTGCTGGTGCTGCAGGCGCTCACCGGGGCAGCCGCGGGCGGCATCGTTCCCTCACTCAGCGCGCTGCTGGCCCGCTACACCGAGCCGGGTGAAGAAGGCAGCGTCTACGGCATCGAAAATTCAATTGTGGCCGCCGCGCGTGCCGTTGCCCCGTTGCTGGGTTCGGTCATCGCTTTCTGGTTTGATCTGCGGGCGACGTTTTTGGCAACGGCCGTCATCTTTTTGCTGGTAGCGGCCATTGCTTTCCTGCGCCTGCCCGTCGGGCAAGCCGATCCGGTGCCGCAGCTGGGAGATTGAACCATTTTTCTACAAAATCCCAACGGTATCTTCATAATTTCTAAACACCTTTTTCCTAAGCTTGTCTCATGGTACTTTTGCCTGAGCAAGCATCTAGAAATAACTTCCCGATGTTTAGATTGGGCCAATCTTCAAGATTGGCCCAATCTTCGTAAGGTTAATACGTCTCTGGGAAGGTGAAATTTTTTAGGAAAGGAAAATATGGCTGTTACAACGATACCTGCAGAACGAAAAAAGAAGCGTTTCAGCGAGACGCTAAAAAATTATTGGCTGGACATTGCCCTCTTTTTTGCCTTCATCATCGACATGAATACCCGCTTCACCGGGCTGGCGATTCATGAATGGCTGGGGCTGGGGTTTGGGGCAGCGCTGATTTACCACATGCTGCTGCACTGGAACTGGATTGTCTCCATCACCAAGCGGCTGCTGGGCAAGCTGTCTGGCGGGCAGCGGCTGCGTTACCTCATCGACCTGGTTTTGTTTATCGACATGGTGGTGCTGACCATGACCGGCATCTGGATTTCTGAGGTGGCCATGCGGCAGATGGGCCTGAGCTTTGGCGAGGGCTTTTTCTGGCGCAGGCTGCACGAGCAAACGGCCGATCTCGCCATCTGGCTGGTAGCGCTGCACATTGCCCTGGATTGGAAATGGATTGTGAGCACCACCAAACGGTATTTGTGGCAGCCGCTGACCAAAAAGCGGCGGACTGTGCCCACCGTGGCCGGAGGAGAATGATGATGAAAACAATTGGACGCATCTTGGTGATTTTATTGGCAATTACGGCCGTTGCCGCCGCCACCTACGCCCTGGGGCAGACCAGCTGGTTTGCCGAGCAGTTTGCCAGCCGGGCGGGTGATCGGGATCGGATTCAGCTGCAAGACGGTGAGGGTTTTGGCGAGGCTGTCGCCGGCTTTGATCGCGGTGGCCGCCCCGACCGGCCCGGCTTCGACGGCGAAGATGCGGGCTTTGCCGGGCGCGGCCGGGAAGAGGCTGGCGGCTTCGACCTGTTTGCCGTGGCCGAATTTGCCCGTACCCTGGTGCCGCTGGCCTTGGTGTTGACGGCCGTTGTCCTCTTTACCAAACTGGGCGATGGGTGGCGCAAAAAACGGAAAACGGCCGTGGCCGCCCCAGGCGAACCGGTTAACCAGGCTTAAACAACAGCGCACAGCAAGCTCCTTTTCTCCTCCACGGCGCGGCGTATCCTTCTTTATACGCCGCGCCTTCTTTTTTGCCCCCGATCGCCCTTTCGCGCGGAGATTTTCACTCAATCTACATCTAAACTTTGTGTTTCTCTGTTAAAATGGTTCTGGTTCAACGGCCTGAATCCATACCAGAGAAACACGCATGATTAAGCTGCGGCGCTACTTTTTTATTTCCAGCCTCATTTCATTTATCGTCATCGCTTTTTTGCTGGGCTTTTTTGTGCGCCAGACGGTGCGTACCAACCTGGTGGAAACGGCCGAAAGCAAAAATGTAGCCCTTACCCAGGCCTTCTCCAATTTCCTCTGGCCCGCTTTTGCCCCCTTCGTTGCAGAATCTCAAACCCTTGCCCCGGAAGCGATTCAACAGGACCCTCGCATTCCTGCGCTGTATCAGCTGGTTGAAGAACAGCTGAACGATCTTTCCGTAGTGAAAATCAAGGTGTATAACCTGGAGGGCGTGACGGTTTTTTCGACCGAGCTGGCCCAAATTGGCGAAAGCAAGCTGGACAATGCCGGTTTCCTGGCGGCGCGGTCTGGGTTGGTGGCCAGCGAGCTGACTCACCGCGAAACGTTTAGCGCGTTTGAGCAGGAAATCTCAGACCGGGATGTGTTTTCCAGCTATGTGCCGA
>CAUJGI010000370.1 GCA_963169155.1 Chloroflexota bacterium | reverse complement strand
GGCCCATTCTGGTGCGCCAGCTGCAACTCAGTTACCAATTTGACCTCTCGTCTTACACCGCGCTGCTAATGAGCTACCTCACGATTGGCATCCCGGCGGTGTTTGGCATGGTCATTGGCTTTTTGCTGCTAGACGAGCGCGACGAAGGCAGCCTGATTGGCCTGCAAGTGACCCCGCTTTCGTTAAACAACTACCTGGTCTACCGGCTGGGACTGCCCATCGTTTTGACCGTCTTGCTGGTGTTAGTTGGTCTGCCGCTGGCTGGTATATTGACGTTCTCGCTGGGGCAGCTTGTACTGCTGGCGCTTGTGGCGGCGCCAATGGCACCGCTGCTGGCCGTTTTCCTGGCGGCATTTGCCAGCAACAAGGTGCAAGGCTTTGCCCTGGCGAAAGGGGCAGGGATCTTGTTTGTCGCACCGCTGGCGGCTTACTTTTTAGGGGGAACCTGGCAGTGGGTTTTGGGGCTGATGCCGACCTTTTGGGCGCCCAAGCTTTACTGGATGGTTAGCGCGAGCGAATCGGGCGTTTGGCTGGTGGCGCTGCTAGGTTTTGCCTATCAGATGCTGTTGGTTTTTGCCCTCAGCCGCCGCTTTTACCGGGTGCTGCACCAATAACAACCGAGAGGACGCTGAGCAACGCTTATTTTCTTGTAGCCACGCCCGTCAGCACCCTACGTTCTTACCGATCACTGCTCACCGATTACCGACTACCGATTCTCCCGTACCCAGGCGTCGAACTCTTGTTGCAAACGTTCCTTCAGCTCTGGCTCGGCGCCAGCGGCCAGGAAGGCATTGCGGGCGATGCGGGCCAGGCCTGCGGCGTCGTAGCCAAATTCGCGGGCGAGCACCTGATATTCCTCCACCAGGCTGGTGTTGAACAGGGGCGGATCGTCACTGTTGACGGTGACAAACAGGCCGCGATCGTCCAGCAGGCGGAAGGGATGGTCGCTGAGCGAGGCAAACACCTTGAGACAGGCGTTGCTGGTAGGGTTAATCTCCAGGGGGATTTGTTTAACCTTGAGCGTGGCCAGCAGGCTGGGGTCTTCGATGGCGCGCACACCGTGGCCAATGCGGTCGGCTTGCAGCGCCTTGAGGCTGCCCCAGATGCTTTCCGGGCCGACCGTTTCGCCAGCGTGGGGCAGGCTGAGCAGGCCAGCGGCCTTGGCTTTTTCAAAGGCGTGGGCAAAACGTTCTGGGGGGTAGCCAACTTCATACCCGCCCAGCCCTAAGCCGACGACGCTGCCGTGGGCTTTGCCTTCCAAGGCGTAGGCCAGGGTTTTTTCGGCGGCGGTTGGGTTATAGCTGCCGTCCGGGTTGTCGGTGAGGTTGCGGGGAATGTCGAACACCCAGCGCATCTCCACGCCGAATGCTTCTTTGGCCTGGAGACGGCCGTTTTCCAACCCTTTGAACAGTTCCGCAAAATCCAGCCCTTTGTCCTGGAGGTCGGTGTGGGTGTAGGGCGTCACGGTGATTTCGCGGTAGCGGATATTTTGCGCGGCCATGTCGGCCCCGTTTTCATACACAATCAGGGCAAAATCATCGGCGGTGCGGATTAAATCCTGGATGATCAGGTAAATTTTGACAAAGTGGGGAAAGTCGGTAAAGGTGAACCAGCGGCGCAGCCCGGCTTCCGTTTTGCTGGGCAGGGTGGCCAATTTCTTGTGCCGTTTGGCCAGCTCCAGCACGGTTTTGGGCTGGATGGCCCCTTCCAGGTGGATATGAATTTCTGCCTTGGGCATCTGCTGGATGAAATTGGTCAGTTTGTCGGATAGTTCTGTCATAACGTGCGTTGTTGGTGAATGGCCAGCCATTCGTGAATGGTGAGCGTTTCGGCCCGACGACGGCCGTCTACACCTGCCGCCTGCAATACGGCCGTAACTTCGGCCTGATTATACCCCAACTGCTGCAGATTGTTTTTTAATTGCTTCCGTTTTTGGCTAAACCCGGCCTTCACCAGGGCGAAAAATTTTTCTTCTTCAGGCAATGGCAGCAAAGGATCGGAGTAAAGCGTCAGGCGCAGCACGGCCGAATCCACATCCGGCCTGGGCCAGAAGGCGCCCGCCTTAATGGTGGTGATGAGGTCGGCATCGCCATACAGCTGGGTGCTGACGGCGAGCAGGCTCATGTGGGGTGGTACGGCCGTTACCCGCTCGGCCACCTCTTTTTGCACGGTCATCACCACGATGGTGGGTTTGTTTTGGGCAGAAAGCAAATGGCGCAAAATGGCCCCGGTGATGTAGTAGGGCACGTTGGCCACCACTTTGTACGGCCCGGCAAACAGCGCATCCAGATTCTGCGTTAAAATGTCGCCGTGAATCAGCCGGACATTGTCAAAGTAGGCCAGCTCGGTTTGCAGGATGGGGATGAAGCGCTGATCTAACTCGACGGCGGTAACGGAAGCGGCCGTTTGCGCCAAAACCCGCGTCAGGCTGCCCAGTCCAGGGCCAATTTCCAGCACCGGCTCCAATGGTTGAATCTCCGCTGCGGCCACAATCCGTGCCAAAACGTTCTCATCGAACAAAAAATTTTGTCCCAAACTTTTCTTTGGCTCAATTTGGTAGTGGGTGAGGAGCTGTTTGGGATGCATGAAGTAGGTAATTGGGTAAATCGGTAATTAGGTAATTGGTGGAAAAATTACTCAATTACCCAATTACTCAATTACATTTTTTAGGGTAAACCGGATGGCAGTAAATAGTTAATATCTTCCGGCGCGGGCACGGGCGTGAGGTAATACACATCCACATAGCCAGACCAGCTGACGTATTCATCTTCGTCGTAGCCCAGGTCAATCCAACGGCCGCGTACGCCACCGCCGGTATCCCCCGCCAACGCTTTGCCGTAGCCCGGCACATAGACGTAGGAACGGAAGGGCACCACGCTGCGATCAATCGCCACCACGCCGGTGCCCGCCGGTGCGCCGCTAGCAGTGATGCCATAACCGGGCTGGCCGGGTGATTTGCCGGAGCTGGCGGCGGTGTAAGCCGTCACGCGCATGCGCACGACGCGCCAATATTCCAGCGCCCCTTCTGGCGTGTCGATGGTGCGCACGGTAACGCGTGTGCCGTAGCCAATCACCTGGTTGACGGGCTGCTGGGCGACCCATTCGCCATCCACCGTCTGGCTCACCTCGACGCCGTTTTCGTAGCGCACCCGCACCCGCTGCCGCTTGATGCCCGGTACTCCGGCGCTGATGAACGCGGTCGCGTCTAAATCGAGCTGATCGGACGCCTGCCATAAAGTCTGGTACGGAATTGGCTCATCGACCAGGCGAAAATCTTCGGTGACGCGGATGACCTGGATGGTGTCGTTGGCTTTGAGCGTGGCTTCGGGTCCGGGGATGGTGTAGTCGTAGCCTACCAGGCCGATGCCCGCCTCGGCTAGAAGGTCCAGCACGTTGGTGTGGTGACTGCGGATTTGGATGATACGGCCGTCGGCTGTAATCGTCAGGGGAAAGGAGCGCTGCACCCGGATGGTCATGTTGGGCTGGAGCCAGGCCCCCAGGGCCGGTTCTACGCCGTCGGTGCCGTACACTACAATTCCCGCCTCGGCCAGCGCGGCCCCCACCGTTTGCGTGGCCGTGCGCACCGTTTGCTGCTCGCCTCCCTCCACAATGGTGATGGTGACAAAACGGCCGACTTCCAGCGTCGTGGGCAGCGGGGTCTGGTCCAGCATGGCAAAGGAGACGGGCAAACCATCGGCGGCGATCTGGTCGGTACGTTCGGGCAGCAGGTTCTGCTCGGCCAGGAAAGCGCCCAGGGTGAGCTGGTGGGTCCAGACCGTTTGTGTGCCTGCCTCCGAGCGCACGGTCACGCCTTTAGCCCGAATGATCTGGATGCCGCTGTGGGAAACGGCCGTTTCTATCAAACCCGGCACCACCAAATCTTCGGCCCGCGTTTCGATGCCTGCGGCGGTCAATACCTCGGCGACCGTGCCAAAATTGCCCGTTACTCGCTGCGCCGGTTGGTCATCCACGTAAATGGTGTAGCTTTCCTGGGTGGCGGCATACCCGGCGGCAATCACACCGCCCAGTGCCAGCAGAAAAACCATCCCCGCCACAATTCGTTTACCGCTGCCTAAGAAGGTTCCCATCATAAAAAAAAGGAGATTGGAGATTATCTTTCCATGAATCTCCAATCTCCAAATGCCTCAACCTGTATTTGCGTGCATGAGGCCGATGACCACCAGGTTATCCTGGGCACCCGAAAGGTTTGCCTTAGCGCTGCTTCCTTCCGGACCTGACGCGGTTCGACAGCTTTCGCCGCCAGGGACCCAATGATCACCGGTCTCATGCACACAAATTTTTAACAACACCCACGGGATCGTAACAAAACTATTGAGTAAGGGCAAATTGACGGTAATCGGTAATCCGTTTACCGATTACCGAATTCAGTTCCAGATGCCCAAGACCTCAGGCCCACGATCTAATTCCCACGGATAGATGACGTAGGCGTCGGTAACGGCCGCATAATACGTTGGCGTGTAACCGGGGTACAGCGACGACGCGGGTTTGTAATGCAGCACGCAGGTATCTGGGATACCACCCGCCGCGTCGATGCGGTTGGCCACGGTCACTGTGTTGCGACCTTTGGTCCATACATCGTCCACCACCAGAATGCGCCGCCCGGCCAGCAAACTATCGGCCGGGAATTGGATAAATTCCGGAATGGCAAACTTTTCCTGCCCAGGGGTTTGCAGGCCAGGAAAATCGGCCGGAAACCGGACAGAAGCGGTTAGGATGTAGGTGATATTGAGCGCCTCGGCCAGCATGCCACCGGGTACAATTCCCCCACGGGTAATGATGAGCATTGAATCATAGCGCCCCTGGATTTGCGGCACCAGATAATCAATTAGTTTGTCTACGTCGGACCACGTAAGAACCTCGCGACGCATTTGCGACTCCTTAAACGAATTTGGGCTTGGTAAGGCGGGCCTTCCCGAACCTGCTCTGCCAATGACCCGCAATCCTACACGTTAGCCAGCGGCATGTCAACAGAAAGATGTTTTCGGTTTTTTGTGACTTCCCCGGAAACTGCATGAAGCAGCACCTGCCGTTTGGCGAGTTTCCGGGGAGTTGCCAACGAGCTACTTCTTCCGCACCGGGAAGCGGGTGAGCACCGTGGCCGCATCGGGAATGGGCAGCTTGGCACCAACGGCCACGCTGTCTGGCACGCGGATGGAGCGCTGCCCGCCGCCGAGCTGGTAGATGGCTACGGCCGTTCCCTCTGCACTCATCTCCACCGGCACCACCGCCTGGCCCAGCAAATACCCTTCGCTGTCGATGGCGCAGCTGGTGACCGTGCCGACCACCTTGCCGCGCCTGTCCAGCACCGGATCGCCGCCATCGGGACGGCGCACGCCCTTCTCGTTCATGCGGAAGCGCACCACCACCCGATCGCGCTTCTCCTCGCGGGTGATGAAGGCAGCCCGGCCCACGAAGAACGGTTTCCACAGCTTGGCGTAGCTGCCAAAACCGGCATCGCCCGGATTCAGATTCATCGGTCCGGCCAGTTCGTGGCCGTAGAGCGGCAGGCCCGCTTCGGTGCGGGTGCTGTCGCGCGCGGCCAGGCCACATGGCTTGAGGCCCAGCGACTCGCCCACTTCCAGCAGCGCGGCCCACAAATCCGGGGCTTTGTCTGGGTGGACAAACAATTCGTAAGCCACACGCTCGCCGGTGTAGCCAGTGCGCGAGATGATCAAATCGAAGCTGCCAACCTTGCCCTGCGTGAGGCCAGCCCAGGGCAGCGCCTTGATCTTGCGGGCCAGCGCCGGGTCGTCGCACAGCGAGAGCAAAATCTCGGTGGCTTTGGGGCCTTGCAGCGGCATGTCGACGCGGCATTCGGCACCGTACTGTGGGTCACGCAGGTCGCGCAGCTGGACGGGATGCTGGATTTTGGCATACGGCCGTGCCGCATCAATCATCACCTCGCCCTTGTTGACGGCGTTTAGCCAGGCCCAATCCTTGTCGTTGTTGGAGGCGTTGACCACCAGCATAAAGTGGTGGGTGCCTAGCCGGTAGACGAGCAAATCGTCGATGACCGAGCCATCGGGCAGCAGCAGGTAAGTGTAGTGCGATTGGCCCACGTTGAGCGCCGAAACATCATTGACCAGCACGGTGTTGAGGAATTCAACGACATGCTCACCCTGCGCGTCAAACACGCCCATGTGGGTGGCGTCGAACAGACCAGCCGCTTCGCGTACGGCCATGTGCTCTTCGACCACGGAGGTTTCGTAGCGCACGGGCATCTCGTAGCCGCCAAAGGGCACGATGCGCCCGCCGAGGGCCACGTGGGCGTCGTAGAGGGTGGTGCGCTTCATTGGCGCGTCGGCTGGTTCGCTCCAGCTAAAGGCGGGCAGCGCGGCACCGTTGCTCACCTGGTTGTGGCCAATGAAAAACGGTTTGGTGGGGGAGACGGCCGTTTCCGTCATCACCGGTTCTGGTAAATCCACTTCGGGCTGGATGGCCTGCACCACCACCGCACCGGGCAGCTTGGCGTACAAATCGCCAAAGTTCACGTAGCCATCGGACAAATCAGACAGCCAGGTGACCGCTTTTTGCGCCGTGGCGGCGTCGGCAAAACGCAGGTGGTAGCGGTTGGCGGTCAATCGCTTGAGCGCGGCCGGAACCCCAGATTGGTTGTCGATGGCCAGACTGGTCGGTTGGGTGTCGCCGTCGGCCAGGGCCAGCACGTCGCTGGACAGGGCGTAATTGAGGAAGTTGGTGACTTCGTCGCCGCGAATTTGGAGGGTGTGGGAAACGGCCGTGGGTGCA
>CAUJGI010000369.1 GCA_963169155.1 Chloroflexota bacterium | reverse complement strand
CCAGCAGATATTCGTGCCAGCGGCTGGGCTGGCCAGGGGCAAAATCCGCAGCGTGGATCCGCGAAACGGCCGTTGGCGCTACGCGCACCGCCTGCCCGGTATGGGTATCAACCAGGGTGGCGGCCACCTTGCCGTAATCGGCCACGCGCAAAGTGCGCCGCCCGACAAAACAGTCGGTGGCCACGGCAATGCCATCGGCGCCGCAGCCGTCCGTTTCCACGATGGTGAGCAGTCGTTTCTCCTCGGTGTTGAAGGGAAGGTCCGTGGTGAGGCTGATGAGGTTCAGCGCCAGCAGGCCGCGCACTCCCAGGCGCACGCCCAGTACCTGGCGGGGGCACAGGTGGTGGTGTCGGGCGGCCGTGCGGGCCAGCAGTTCGGGCAATAGGGGATGTAACGGCCGTTCATCGTCTGGTCGGGTGGAAAAATTGGAGCGAAAAGAAGCACTCATTGTCATTCTGACGCACTCAAGTGCGTGGGCAGTGGCACGTACGTCGTCGCTTTAGGCGAGGCCGTCGTTTATAGTGAAGATATTACTGGGAAAACGGCCGTAGCCACGGCACATACTGGGAACAAAAATGATGATGGCACTCCTCTTCTACATTGGTTTGAGTTTGATAGCTTCGACACTGGTCATCTTTGCGGCCGCGCTCTCCGCGCAAATCAGCCACCGCGAAAACCAGTCGGAGCGATATGATAACGCAGAAGCCAGCAGCGACCAATCAACCCCTCGCTGCGCGCAGTCCCTCGGCCAATAATCCGCCAGTCTTTACAACAGACCACTTCTGGTTGGGAGCCAGACACCTACCAGCAGCGCCGGAGCGCCGCTGCCTTACGTACTAACCTCGTTGTGACATACCTCGTCACGAACCCCTGAAAGATCACTTTGAGAAGACGGCTGTTTGCGGCAACGGCCGTTCCGCCCGCCCTTTTCCTCCAATTTCTGCCCCTTTAACCAAACGTACATCTTTTCCTTCAGAAATCACGACTATCCTCCTACGTTAATGTAGGAGGATTTTGCAAATCGTCCTACAAATTTTCATTCATCGTGGTGCGCCCAGCACCATGGCGAACTCCTCTAAAAAAGGTGATTTGTGGGGTCCTCAAGATTGACTCCTCTGATTCTGTATAACATAATGTTAGTGTCTCACCGATGACTCATTTTGGTGAGGGGAGATGAAGTTGATGCAGATCACAAAACCGCTGCAAAAGACAAGACTGCCTGGTTGTGATTGACATAAATAGCAGCCAGCGATGCTGAAAAAGCATCCATCTGGCGTTTTCCCGGGAAGATTTCCTCTCGTCTTTCTCAAGAGGCCAGCCTCAACGGCGATTCCTTAAAAATAGAGAGAGAACCACCATAGCGTCCTTTTTCCATTTTCAACGGTGTTCCTGGCTGAAGCCGCGTCGAGTTGGCAAAGGATCCGCGATACAGCAAGTGAGGAGGTGTAACAGTGAGCCAAGGGTCAAAGAAACGGGGTGCGCAGGACGATGAACCTTACCGAGCTTCGGCAGAATTAATCCAGGCCCTCTTTGCTCAAGCTACCGATGGCATCTTTATCGCTGACAGAATGGGGAAGTACCAGGAGGTAAACCAGCGTGGTTGTGACATGTTGGGTTATTCCCGCGAAGAGATGCTGACACTCTCCCTGCAAGATTTGATTCCCCCTGAAGAGATGGCCAGCAATCCGCTCCAGCTAGACGAGCTAATGGCGGGAAAGAACTTGTTGCGAGAAAGATACCTTCGCTGTCAAGACGGCCGTTTACTCCCCGTAGAAATCAATGCCCGTATGCTGGCCGACGGCAATTTTCTGGGCATCGTGCGCGATATCAGCGAGCGTAAGCAAGCGGAAGAGCAATTACGTGAAAGCAACGAACGCTTCCAGCTGCTGGCCGAATCCTCCTTAACCGGTATCTACTTCATCCAAAACGGCCGTTTCCGCTACGTCAACCCGGCCATGGCGCACATCTTTGGCTATGAGGTCAATGAAATAACCGACCAACTCGGTCCCATGGACCTGGTTTTTGCCGATGACCAATCTCTCGTTGCCGAAAACATCCGCCGCCGTGTCGACAATGAAGCGGAAGCCATTCACTATGATTTTCGCGGCCAGCGCAAAGATGGCTCCATCATTGACATTGAAGTGCACGGCCGTCGGATTGAGCTGGATGGCCAGGCGGGCATCATTGGGACGCTGGTGGATGTAACCGAACGGAAACAGGCCGAAGTCGCTCTGCGCACCAGCGAGGAACAGCTACAGCTTGCCCTGGATGCTGCGCAAATGGGTCTGTGGAATTGGAACATCACCACAGATGAAGTCGTGTGGTCCCCAAAATGTCGAGCTTTGTACGGCATAGCGCCTGATGTGCCGATGAGCTACGAACGTTTTCTCCAGTCACTGCACCCAGAGGATCGCGAACGTATCGATAAGGCGCTGAATCGTGCGGTGGAGACCCGCACGCGATACGAAGAAACAAAACGAACTGTCTGGCCAGACGGCTCCGTGCATTGGACCAATTCCCGCGGGCAGGTTTATTGCGATGCTGCAGGAAACCCGGTTCGTGTGACCGGTGTCTCTTTTGATGTTTCCAAATGGAAAGAGGCCGAGGCCGAACATCAGGTTCATCTTTGGTTTTTGGAAAGCCTGGACAAGGTAAACCGGGCCATGCAAGGAACCAATGACCTGGAACAAATGATGAGTAACGTGCTCGACACCTTGCTCTCTATCTTCGATTGTGACCGCGCCTGGCTCGTGTACCCGTGCGATCCAGAGGCGGCTACCTGGCAGTCGATGATGGAGCGCACCACCCCGGAATACCTACAAACGCTTCCCATGGGGGTTAAATTACCTTTAGGACCGGCAGGGGTGACCGTTTTCCAAATTTTGCGAGAGGCGAACTGGCCGGTGCAGTTCGGCCCTGGCTCGGGCTACCCCGTGCCGCAAGAGATGGTCCAGGGATTTCAGATACAATCTTTTATCGCCACTGCTCTCTACCCCAAAGTTGGGCAGCCGTGGTCTTTTGGGCTCCATCAATGCTCTCACCCACGAGTCTGGACGCAAGAAGAAGAACGGCTCCTTCAGGAGATCGGGCGACGGCTGGCCGACAGTTTAACCAGCCTGCTATCTTATCGTACGTTGCGCCAGAGCGAACAAAGGTTAGAGGAGGCCGAACGGATTGCCCATTTTGGCTGGTGGGATCGCGACTATGAGGAAAATCGCATCGCCCTGTCCGATGAAGCATGCCGTATTTTTGGGATTTCCCTGGTAGAGCGAGACTTTGTTCTGTCCGATTGGCATGAGCGGTGGCAGCAGCTCATTCACCCTGAGGATCGGGCGAATGCGTCCCAGGCTGCTGAGGTAGCTATGCAGGGTGGTCCGCGCTACGACGTAGAATACCGGGTCATTCAACCCGGCGGTGAGCTGCGTGTTATCCAAAGCCAGGGGGATGTGACCTGGGACGATGCCGGACGGCCGTTGCGCATGTTTGGCACCATGCAAGACATTACCGAACTCAGGCAGGTAGAGGCTGAACTGCGGCGCAGCCGTGAGGCCGCTTTACAATTCTCGCAGCAGTTGAGCTTACTGCATGAAGTCGCCAACCAGCTCTCCCTGGCTGAATCAGCCGATGATTTATGTCGGTTGGCGGTGCAGCTGGCCCGCTCCCCACTGGGGTTCGACCGCGCCAGCATCTGGTTCACCGACCTGCAGCAAGACACCTTGCACGGTTCGTATGGCATAGATGAAAACGGCGAACTGCGGGATGCACGGAACGCCACGTCTAATTATGCGGGCAGTGGGTTATCCGGCTTTCTTCTGGCGCAAAATGAGTCCAGGGCTTTTGTTGAATACCGTCCGTTACTTAACTACCTGGGCGAGCAGGTGGGTGAAGGGGACAATGCGGCTGCGGCCCTGTGGGATGGGGACACCGTCATTGGCATCATTTGCGTTGACAACCTTTTCTCGCAGCAGCCTATTACCAGCCAGCAGCTGGAAATTTTGCGGCTGTTTGCCACGACATTAGGCTATCTTCTCACCCGTAAGCGGGCTGAAGATGAACGGCGTGCCACCAATGTCCGCTTTCGAACTTTTGTGGATCACGCCACCGATGCTTTCTACCTGCACGACGCGGATGGCATTATTGTGGATGTCAACAACCATGCATGTTTAAGCCTGGGGTACAGCCGGGAAGAACTGATTGGGACGTCGCCTTTCACGTTTGACGTGGGTGCGGAGCGTTCCGTGATGGACAAAATAAGGGAGCGGCTGGACAGTGGAGAACTGATTTCACTGGACACGATACATAGCCGCAAAGATGGGAGCGTATTTCCGGTCGAGCTGCGTATACGGCCGTTTTGGCAAGGCGGCCATCGTATGAGCGTATCCCTGGCCCGAGACATCACCGAACGGAAGCGGGCGCAGGAAGCGCAGGAGCAGCTGTTGGTGCAAATCCGTGAACATGCCCAGCAAGTGCAAAACATTATGGATACGGTTCCCGAAGGTGTGGTCCTGCTGAGTAAGGATCAGTTTGTTACCCTGACCAACCGGGTGGCCCGGCAATATCTGGGTCTGCTGGCCCCGAGTTGGGAAAACAACCGCCTGGATACGCTGGGTCCCTTCTCCTTAAACGAAATTCTGACTTCGCCGCCGAAAGGGCTATGGCACGAAATTGTCATGCACAACCTGGTTTTTGAAGCCATCGCTCGACCGGTGGAAAACAGCCCGCACAATGCCGGTTGGGTGCTGGTATTGCGCGATGTAACGCAAGAGCGGGACATTCAAAATCGGGTACAACGGCAAGATCGACTGGCGGCCGTTGGGCAGTTGGCCGCAGGCATTGCCCACGATTTTAACAACATCCTGACGGTGATCCGCCTGTACACCCAGCTCATCGCCCGCACCGTGGACGTTCCAGGGCATGCGGCCGAGCGGCTGCACACCATCGAGCAGCAAACCGATCGCGCCACTGACCTCATCCAACAAATTCTTGATTTCAGCCGCCAGTCTGTGTTGGAACGGCAGTCATTGGACTTGCTGCCTTTTATGCGAAGATTGGTCAAACTGCTGGACCGGACCCTGCCGGAGAACATTTCGGTTGTGCTGAATCATGTAGACGATGGCTTTCTCATTCGTGCCGACCCCTCTCGTATCCAGCAGATGCTGATGAACCTGGCCGTCAATGCCCGCGACGCCATGCCGGACGGTGGCCAGCTGCAAGTGTCGCTGACGCATGTCCAGACGGCCGTAGCACAAGCGCTGTCGATGAATGATCTGCCGCCCGGCAGTTGGGTTGTGCTGGCCGTGACTGACAGCGGCACCGGCATTCCGCCGGAAGTGGTGGCGCATATGTTTGAGCCGTTTTTTACCACCAAGCAGGTTGGTGTGGGAACGGGGTTGGGACTGGCCCAGGTTTATGGCATCGTGGAGCAGCATGAAGGGTATATCGATTTGGTAACAGCCGTTGGCCAGGGTACTACATTCCAACTTTATTTCCCCGCCCTGGACGCGAGTGAAAGCCCGACGGACACTCCAGATAAATCGCGGCTTAAGCTGGGGCAGGGGCAAACGATTTTGCTGGTTGAAGATAACCAATCTACCCGCGAAGCGCTTATCGGCAGCCTGGCTCTGCTTAATTATCAGGTTGTGGCGGCCACAAACGGCCGTAGCGCCCTTACCCTCCTGGCCACCCAACAGGCGGAGATCGACCTGGTGTTAAGCGACGTGGTGATGCCGGAAATGGGCGGCGTGGCGTTGTTCCACGCGCTCCGCGAGCAAGGGCTGGCTATTCCCGTGGTGCTGCTGACGGGCCATTCATTGAGCAGTGAGATGGAGAATCTGCTGCTGCTGGGCTTGGCTGGCTGGATGCCCAAGCCCCCAGACCTGGCCGTTTTGAGTCACCTGTTGGCCGATGTTTTGGCCGCTCCCCCGCCGGATACCGCCGGGTAAGTACCGTGAATGAACTGACCTAACGGAGATTGGAGAATAGAGATTGAACCGGCTTCTAACTCTCCAATCTCTCATTCCAGCAGTTGCCTCAGAGGCGTTTGCGCAGGCCCAGGTAGAGCACAATCAGGGCGACGGCCGTTCCCAGCAGCCCGGCGGCGATGGCCGTTTGTCCCCTCCCCCTTTTATTGACCAATACAGGCGTTGTTTCTGGCTTGTGCAGCATCGTGCGCCAGTCGGGAATGACGTCACGCGGGGGCAGGCTGTAGTTCGCTTCCCAGCGCTTCCGGTAGAGCTGCCACTCCGCGTTCCAACGTTCAGCGTCCCAGCCCAGTTCCACCTGGCACAGCGCCTGGATTCGCTCCTTAAGCGCGACGCCGCCCTGCGGCAGCAGCAGCCCCAGGCGCACTCGCCGCAGCAGCAAATCGTCCAGGTGCACCACGCCTTCGCTGCGCGCCGCCCAACGCAGCTCCGCCCAGAGTACGTTGGTGTTGGGGATGGTGCCCAACTCGCCCGGCTGGGCCGCCGCCACCAGCGCCGCCGCATCCACCCCATACCGGCCGATGAGCCGCCGCCGCACCGCTTCGGGCAAGATGTCCGGTAAATCTTCGGTTACTTCGTTAAGCGCCGGGGCATCTTCATCAATTTTGGGCATGTCGGGCAGCGCGGCCCGGGCCGCTTTTAGCGCGTCCAGGGCGATGAGGCGGAAGGTGGTGAGCTTGCCGCCCGTGACGGTAAGCAGACCATTTTCCAGCCACACCACATGATCGCGCGATTCGGCTGAGGGGTCCGCCTTGCCGGTGTTGATGACCGGGCGCACGCCAGCAAAGGTGGCCAGCACGTCGTCCAGCGTCAGGGCCAGCGACGGGTAGCGGGATTCCACGGCGGCCATCAGGTAGGCTACTTCACCGGGGGTGATGTGCGGCTCTTCGTCCAGGCTGTCGCTGTGGTCCACATCGGTGGTGCCTACCAGGGTCACGCCGTCCCAGGGGAAGATGAAGACAAAACGGCCGTCCAGCGGATGGTTAAACGACACAGCCTGGGCCAGCGGGAAGCGCCATTGGGGAAAGATGAGGTGGCTGCCGCGCAGCGGCCGCAGCCGGGGTTCCTGGTCTACCTTTTGCCGCAGTTCGTCGGCCCACGCCCCGGTAGCGCTGATGACGATTTTGGCGCGAACGGCCGTTGTGGCCCCCGTCGTTTCATCTCGCAGCTGCACCCCAACCACCTGCCCCTCTTCGCGGATGAGATCGATGGCGGAGATATAGTTTACGGCCGTACCGCCCGCCGCCACCGCTTCACGCAGCACGCGCAGCACCAGCCGGGCATCGTCCGTCTGGGCATCAAAATAATGGAATGCCCCCGCCAGATCCTGCACGTTCAGGCGCGGGGCCAGCATCCACACCTCCTGCGGGCTGTAGT
>CAUJGI010000368.1 GCA_963169155.1 Chloroflexota bacterium | reverse complement strand
TTGAGCCACTGGCGGGGTGGCTGGAACGTATCGCCGGGGCCGGGTGACAGCGGCTGTTCGCCTTCTAACTCGTTGTCTTTCAGGACAAAAAAGCGGGCTTCGTCCAGCCCCAGCGGATCGGTAGGCAGCAGCGTCCAGCGGTAGAGCAGATCGCCATCGCCGGTGGCCAGCTTATAGCCGTCGGGTCCCAGGTTGTCGACAAAGGGGAACAGCTCCAGCTCGGTTTCCGCTTCGATCCATTCGGTTTCCTGCCACAGCCAGACCTGATCGTTTTCCGGGCCGTCTAGATCGATGTCCAGCCGCCAAAACGGCCGATAAATCGACAAATCATCGCAGCCCGGGCCATAGGAGACAAAGCGCGGCTCGAAGCTGCCATCGGCAAAAAAGCGCATGATTTCTTCGTAGCGGTAGCAGCAAATGCAGTTGGGCCAGCGGGTGAATTCGGTGAACAGCTGGCGCACTTCGAAGCCGTCGTCCAGGTCGTTGATGATGGTGTCGCCAAAGGGCGGCACGGTGGCTGCGAAGCCAATTTCGTCGCGGTAGCCACCGGGCCAGCTGGGATACCACGCTTCTACCTGAGGAATTTTGACACTGGAAAAGATCATTTTCTCTTCGTAGGTGGCATCGCGGAAGAGTACGCCGTCGTGAGCGGTCATTTCCCAGCAGACGCTCCAGCCATCTTGCTCGTGGCAGCCATCGGTGAAGGCGTCGCGCTGCGAGACCGGGGCGGCGACGTCCAGGTCGGGTCGGGCGCGGGTGTAGAAGGTGCGGGCGACGGTTTGTTGGGTCATGTTGACAAAGACGTGGAAGATACGGCCGTCCCCCGCCGGATTGTGGAAGGTTAGGTCCACGCACCACTCGTCGCGGCAGGCATCGTCGGCCAGCCAGGCGGACATGGGGATCATAGCTGGATTGCCAGAACCGATGTCGCCGAGAACGGCCGTTACCGATGGATCTTCGGCGGCAATCTTGATGGCTTCGTTGGCAATAAAGCTGCTGCCCGCGGGGCGCGCCAGGTCATCCTGCCACTGGGCCAGGATCGAGTTGTCGTGCAGTAAGAGGATCTGGTTGACGGTGCCGCCCGTCGTTCGGTTGTAGTAGGTGAGGTGAGCGCAGCTGTTGGCTGTGCAGCCCAGGTCGGTCCAGGGGCGGGATTCGGCCAGAGTCATGGGCAAGGCATCGACAAACACCAGGTTGGAATCGGCCGTGTTCAAGTTGGCTAATTCGGCCGCATTTAGCCCCAGCGGCTGGCCGTCGGCTGACATGTAAAGCTGTTGGCCCTTGGCAATGGCCAGATTAAGCGACGCTTGCTGCCGCCACAGCGACAAAACCAGATTACTAATCAGGAGAAGTAATAACGCGAGACAAAAACGAAGGACAAGTCGATGCTGTTTTGGGGTCACAGCGAACTCCCGTTTGTGAGTGTTTGTAGAAGTTGGCCACGGATTATAGCCCACCGGTTGGGTTTGGCACGGCGGTTTGCAGTTTTCTCATTTCACATAAAAATGAGGTGCGACGCACGCCCGGTTGCGATTTTTGTAACGACGTGGGCAAAGTGCGTCGCACCCCTTGTAAAAAAAAACGCTCTGCAGGCTGCTGCAGAGCGATTTGTAAGGATTAAAAGTTGTAAAACAGGTTAGAGCGATGGTCCGGCATTGATGATGGCCTCGCTGCTGCCTGTCTTGTACTTCTCAAAATTCTTGATGAAGAGGTTGGCCAGCTTGCGGGCCTGGGCATCGTAGGCGGCTGTGTCTTGCCAGGTGTTTTTGGGAATGAGCACCTCATCTGGGACGTTGGGGCAGGTGGTCGGCACGGCCAGGCCAAAGATGGGGTCGGTGACAAATTCCACGTTGTCCAACGAGCCATCGTGAATGGCGTCGATGATGGCTCGGGTGTAGCGCAGCTTGATGCGCGAGCCAACGCCGTACGGGCCACCGGTCCAACCGGTGTTGATCAACCAGGCAGTTGTGCCGTATTGGGCCATCTTTTCAGCCAGCAGTTCGGCATATTTGCTGGGATGCCACACCATAAATGCCGCGCCAAAGCAGGCCGAGAAGGTGGCTTCCGGTTCGGTAACGCCCACTTCGGTGCCTGCCACTTTGGCGGTATAGCCGCTGATGAAGTGGTACATCGTCTGTTCGGGCGTCAGCTTGCTGACGGGCGGCAGCACGCCAAAGGCATCGGCGGTGAGCAGGATGATGTTTTTGGGATGGCCACCCACGCACGGAATTTTGGCGTTGGGAATGTACTCGATGGGATAAGCGGCGCGGGTATTTTCGGTGATGCTGATGTCAGTGTAATCGACCTGGTGAGAACGGCCGTCATACACCACGTTTTCCAGCACCGTACCAAACTTAATCGCGCCGTAGATTTCCGGCTCTTTTTCCGCCGAGAGGTTGATCGCTTTGGCATAACAGCCGCCTTAGATGTTGAAGACGCCGGTGTCGGTCCAGCAATGTTCGTCGTCGCCAATGAGCTGGCGGCGCGCGTCGGCGGAGAGGGTGGTTTTGCCCGTGCCGGAAAGACCAAAGAAGAGAGAAACGTCGCCCTCGTCGCCTTCATTGGCTGAGCAGTGCATGGAGAGCACACCTTTCTTGGGCATGATGTAATTCATCACGGTGAAGATACCCTTCTTCATTTCCCCGGCATATTCGGTGCCCAGGATGACCACTTCTTGCCGCTCAAAGGAGAGATCGACGCTGGTTTTAGAGGTCATGCCGGTGGTGTAGCGGTTGGCGGGGAACTGCCCGGCGTTGAACACAACGTAATCCGGTTCGCCAAAGTTGGCCAGCTGTTCGTCGGTGGGACGAATGAGCATATTCCACATGAAGAGGGCGTGATACGGCCGTGTGCACACAATGCGTACCTTAATTTGCTCATTGGGGTCCCAGCCACCAAACCCGTCTACGACGTACAGCTTGGGGCGGGTATTGAGATAGTCAATGGCCCGTTCACGATTAATTTCAAAGGTGTGTTCGTCAACGGCAATGTTGACGGCTCCCCACCAGATATTGTCTTTAGAATCGGGGTGCTCCACAATGCGTTTATCTTTGGGGCTGCGGCCGGTTTTTTCACCGGAGCGCACCATCAGTGCGCCAGTATCGGCAATAGCAGCATCAGCTTCATAGGCCAGCGCCTCCTGGTAAAGTTGGGCGGGCATGGCATTACGCACGATATTGGTAACCTCGATGTTATGCTGCTTGAGTGTAAATTGATTAGTCAAGAGAACCTCCTTGGAATGGTTGCCTGGTTACTTTGAGCGACCGGAACGGCCGTTGTCAGCCGGAATAAACCGTTCGTTCAACCTCAAGGCGAAAGTATTTAATTTTGACTTGGCGAAATGACTTCCTGCGGTTACGCAAGCCTGGATATGCAAGCGTGGATTTCAGTTCCGAGCAACCCGCACAACGTTCTCAAAAACAACTTTGTTTGGTGCGGTTTACTCCAGTAAATGACAAACGGCTGCGAAGCTGTTTAGAAAAACCTTCTGTCAATTACGGTATCCAGTATCGGGCAAAAGCCAACAAGAAGGTTGCGCATAGACGCTTCCAATTGTGGCCTTTTTTGACGCAAATCACAACTCAGTAGGATTTTGTTTTTGGGAAATTTCTTTTGTGACTTGCTCTCTCTCCATGTCAAAGCGGGCAAACCTATTGCATTAAACGATCCACATGCCCCGGTGTGGCAAAATAATCGGGGAAAACTGCTCCGGCTTTTTTTGCCAGAACAGCTCGCCAATTACCCAATGCACGGCGTAATTATAACAAAAACCGCCCGCTTTTTTTGGCCAAACGTAATGTGTAGGATAAACAAAACTCATGAAGAGCCATTGCCTTTGCCTATTCAGGCACCCTGTCAAAATTCGGGCCGCTGGTCCTGGTTTGCGCTGCGGTGTGACTATTTTGCGTTTCCTGGTTTCTGGTTAAACTAGAATCATGAGCAAAATTCGTCTGTTGGATGGAAAAAGAGTTGTATTGGGTGTAACCGGTTCGATTGCCTGTTACAAAGCAGTCGATTTGGCATCTAAGCTGACCCAGGCTGGTGCTTTGGTGGACGTGATCCTCACTGACGGTGCCCAGCAGTTTGTGACGCCGCTGACGTTTCGCTCGGTGACGGGACGGCCGTCTTTCACCGATATGTGGAGCCGGGAAGTGCATGTACCTCACGTGGGTCTGGGTGAAGCGGCCGATCTGTTTGTGGTGGCTCCGGCCACAGCCCACACGCTGGCCAAGATGGCTCATGGCCTGGCGGACAATTTGCTCACGGTCACGGCTTTGGCGGCGCGCTGCCCCATCCTGTTGGCCCCGGCAATGGACGGTGGCATGTTTGACCATCCAGCGACGCAGGCCAACATTGCCACGCTGCGCAAACGTGGCGTTCTGTTTGCCGGTCCGGCCGAAGGGCGTATGGCGTCTGGTCTGACTGGCCTGGGGCGTATGGTTGAACCGGCCGATCTGCTGGGGTACATCCGCCAGGTGCTGGCCAAAAGTGGCCCGCTGGCCGGGCGCAAGGTGGTGGTTTCCACCGGCCCCACGCGGGAGCCGATGGACCCGGTGCGCTTTATCAGCAACCGGTCTACCGGGAAGCAGGGGCTGGCAGTGGCCCAGGCGGCGCTGGACGCGGGTGCGGACGTGACGGTGGTGCACGGCCCCATTTCTGAGCCGATTCCGTTTGGGGCCACGGCCGTTGCGGTGCAAACCACCGATGAGATGGGCAACGCGGTGCTGGAAGCGGCCCAATCGGCCGATGCTTTGTTTATGGTGGCCGCCGTGGCCGATTTCCGGCCCAACACCCAGTCGGATAAGAAGATCAAAAAGACTGACGAGCAGTGGGGGCTGGCGATTGGCCTGGAAGTGACGCTGGATATTTTAACGGCCGTTAAAGCCCAGAGGGACAAAAGTGGTTTTCCGCGCGTGGTGTTGGGTTTTGCCGCCGAGACCCACAACGCGTTTGAATACGGCCGTGACAAACTGCTGCGCAAAGGGCTCAACTTCATCGCCGTCAACGATGTGATGGACCAGGGCGCGGGTTTTGAGGTGGATACCAACAAGGTGCTGCTGCTCAGCTCGGCTGGTGTGGTGGAAGAGATCCCGCTGCAAAGCAAAACGGCCGTGGCGGAACGGCTGGTGCATCATGTTGCCAAGAGTTTGAACGGAAATTGAGGAGCATAGTGAGAAGTGATAAGTGAAAAGTAAAAAGTGGCGCACCTTTTCACTTATCACTTTTTACTTTTCACTCCTGCTCTTGTAGGATCAAAGAATGGATCGCGTACAGCTACGAGAAGATTTACTAACTGTGTTTAACCTGGAAGAGTTCCGGCTGCTGTGCCGACGGCTGGGGGTGGCGTATGACCAGCTGCGCGGCCAGACGCCGCGCGACAAGGCGGGGCTGCTGATTGGCATGATGGAGCGGAACGGCCGTCTCCCCGAGCTGGTACAAGAAGTGGTGCGGGAACGGCCGCACCTGGAAACTACTTACAGCGCTTATGTGGCCATCGAAACGGCCGCACCGGATGATCCGCTGAGCTGGCTGGACCGGCTGGCCAAAGGCGAAGGTCCGGCCATCGAAGAGCCGCCCACCATGCGCTGGAACACTGAAATTATTGAGGATAAAGATGAGTAAGCTATTTGTTATTTTAGGTGCGGCGTTTATGATGCTGGGTGTTGGCGCGGGGGCGTTTGGGGCGCATGGGCTGAGCAGTTATTTTGAACGATTTCCGAATTTGGCGGGGACATTTGAAACGGCCGTGCGTTACCACGTTTACCATGCCCTGGGCCTCTTTGCCGCTGCCTGGCTGGCCGATAAATATCCAACCAATTTAACAACCTGGGCCGGTTACCTGTTGGTGGCGGGAATTGTCATCTTTTCCGGCAGCCTGTACCTGCTCGTGATTACCCGGCAAAGCTGGCTGGGGGCCATTACCCCCCTGGGCGGCGTCGCCTTTATCGCTGGCTGGGGCTGCCTGCTCCTGGCCGCCTGGCGCTCATAAAGTTTGCAAGCAGCGAGTGTTAGCGTCCCTCTAGCTTTTCACTTTTTACTTATCACTTTTCACTCGTCACGCGCAACAGGAAAAAAATTATGAACCCTTACGGTGTCCCCGGTCTTTCGGTGCAGGATGTGGCTCAAAAACGTGATGACGAAGAAGATTTCATCTTGCTGGATGTACGCGAACCAATGGAACTGAACTACGCTCACCTGGGTAAGAACGTCTATCTGGCACCCATGAGCGAGCTGGCCCAGCAGGGTCCAGAAGCCCTGCCCGAAGAAGTGCTCAATAACAAAGAGGCTGAAATCATCGTGATGTGCCATCACGGTAACCGCAGCGCCCAGGTCACCGCCTGGCTGCGCCAACAGGGGTGGACCAACGTGTTCAACATGGATGGCGGCATCGACGCATATGCGGCTCTGGTAGACCCAGGCATCGGCCGCTATTAATGAAATGCAGCAGATTTCCCAGATTGGCGCAAGCTGCACCCACAGATTTTTATCGGCGTCCATCTGTGTGTATCTGTGTCCTATTTTCACAGGCATTCGCCTGCCTCTTCTGTACTGCTGCTCATAAAATCAAATGCGATGTATGGTAAAATCGCTCCAGAACCTTTCCCGCAGGTTGTCTCCCCACAACAGCCTGATAACTGCTTCGCGCCAATAAATCCTTACTTTGGGTTTGCCCGTTTTCAACTGCTGGCTTTGGTAAACTGGCAAACCTTGCGGATGCGTTTTCTTGTCAAAAGTAGTTTATAAACGCATCTTGTGTTTGTACATACAGGCGTGAAGTAGTCGAGCAGCAGTACAGGTAAACTATGTCAGACCCTCTAAAAATTTATGAGGTAGGCCCGCGCGACGGCTTGCAAAACGAAGCCAACCTCATCGACACACATCAGAAAAAAGCGTTGGTTGCAGGATTGGTTGCCGCTGGACTGCACCACATTGAGCAGACCAGCTTTGTCCACCCCCAGGCCGTGCCGCAAATGGCCGATGCCGATGAACTGATGATCTTCAGCCGCCAGAACTGGCCGGAACGGGATTTCATTGGCCTGGTGTTCAACCAGCGTGGTTACGACCGGGCACTGGCCGCGGGCTGCCGGGCGATGGCGTTTGGCGTGTCGGTGAGTGACACGTTTAGCCAGAAAAACACGCGCATGTCGTCCCAGCAGGCGTACGATATTACGCAGGCGCTGATGACTCAGGCGCGCCGCGATGGCATCTGGACGCGCATTTACGTGATGACTGCGTGGGTGTGTCCGTTTGAGGGCAATACACCGCCGCAGCGCACCATTGCCCTGGCGGAAAAGCTGTGGCAAATGGCCCCCGATGAACTGGCCATTGCCGATACCATCGGCCACGCCAATCCGCTGGACGTGGGCCATTTGATGGAGGCGCTGGGCCGCCGGCTGGAGATGAACAAGCTGGCGGTGCATCTACACGACACGCAGGCGATGGGGCTGGCCAATGCCACCACGGCGCTGCAAGCTGGCGTGCGTATTTTTGACAGCAGCGTGGGCGGGCTGGGTGGCTGCCCGTTTGCTCCCGGCGCGGCGGGTAACCTGGCCACGGAAGATTTGGTATTTTTGGCCTATAAAATGGGGCTGGGCAGCGGGGTGGATTTTGCCCGGCTGTGGGACGTTGTTTATCAAATTGAAGCTTATGTAGGACGGCCGATTGGCGGCCGAATCCGGCAGTGGTGGGAAAGCCAGTGTTTGCAGGAGCCTACCTTTACGTTTAGATAGTGGACGATTACCTGACCCCCCAAATGTTGCTCTCGGCCTACTGCCAGGGTGTGTTCCCCATGGCGCACGAAGACGGCCGTATCTACTGGTACGATCCTGACCCCAGAGCTATCATTCCCCTAGATCGTTTTCATGTTTCCCGTTCGCTGGAACGCACCATTCGCCAGCAGCAGTTTGAGATACGGATTGACACGGCTTTTACGGCCGTTATCAAAGCGTGTGCCGCCTCAGCCCCTGGCCGGGAAGAAACCTGGATCAACGACGACATCATCCAGGCATACACCAGGCTGCACCGGTTGGGCTTTGCCCACAGTGTGGAGGCGTGGCAGGCGAATAAGTTGGTGGGCGGGTTGTACGGCGTAGCCATTGGCGGCTTCTTCGCCGGAGAGAGCATGTTTAGCCATGTCCCAGACAGCAGCAAGGTGGCTCTGGCTTTTTTGGTGGCACATTTGCGCCAGCAGGAATTCCGTCTTCTAGACACCCAGTTTATGACGGAGCATCTGCGTCGTCTGGGGGCGGTAGAGATTCCGACGGATGAGTACAGACGGCAGTTGAACCGCGCCTTGTTGGTGCATACCGTTTTTGTTTAAGGTTCGGGAAACGGCCGTTTTTGTTTTTCAAGGAGGAGAAAATGGAAGGGACTTTGGACCCTAAAGATGTTCGTATGTTTAGTGGCCGCTCCAATCGGCCGCTCGCGGGGAAAATTGCCGAGCATTTAGGCATTCCCCTGGATGAAACCAAGTTTTCTAAATTTAGCAACGATAATTTGTTTGTGCAGCTCGGTTCAAGTGTACGTGGCCGTGTGGTGTATATTGTGCAGTCCCTCACCCCACCGGTAAGCGACCACCTGGTGGAGCTGATGATGATGCTAGACATTGCCAAAAGCGCTGCCGCACGGGAAATCCATGCCGTCATCCCTTATTTTTCTTATGCCCGTTCCGACAAAAAAGATGCGCCGCGAATCTCCATCACGGCCCGCTTGATTGCTGACTTGCTGTGCACCTCTGGGGCGACGCACATCATGACGATGACGCTGCATTCGCCCCAGGTGCATGGCTTTTTCAGCATTCCGGCCGACCCACTGACGGCGCGCATGACGCTGGAGCAGTTTATCCGGCAACGGCCGTTAGACCCCAAACGTGACGTGGTGGTTGCGCCAGATATGGGCCGGGCCAAGCCCGCGGCCCGGTTTGCCACGGGCCTGGGCCTGCCAATCGCCTCGGCCGATAAAACGCGGGTCTCTGACACTGAGGTGAAGATTGGCGGCCTCATCGGGCGTCAGGTGAAGGGGTTTGAACACGCCCTGGTGTACGATGACGAAATTGCGACCGCCGGATCGGTGGTGGAACTCAGCCAGGTGCTGGTGGAAAGCGGCATCCAGCGCATTACCCTGGTGTGCACCCACGGCCTGTTTCTGGGACCAGCCATCGAGCGGATCCAGTCGGTGCCGCAAATTCAGGAAATCATTACCACGGACACGGTGGAACGGCCGTTAGACCGCCGTCCCCCCAATTTAACCGTACTCTCGGTGAGCCATGTCTTTGCCGAAGCCATTCGCCAAAACTACCTGCGCCGCTCGATTGGCGAGCTGTTTGAGGGGATGGAAATATGAGCTGGCGGCGCGTGGCTGGTGGCTGGTAAAATAGCGCCCGCAACAAGCATAACCAACGATATTTGATAAGGTGACAGATTGACAAAATGTCAGGCTGTGCCCTTTGTCAGCATAAAAAGAGGAATTTATGAACGAAAACGAAGAAGATTTTGTGATGGCCTTCCAGGATTCGTGTGACAGGCCAACGCTGCTGCTTATTCATGGCTTTCCGCTGAGCAGCCAGATGTGGACACCGCAGCTGGAGGATTTGGGTGATTACGTGCGTGTCATTGCCCCGGATTTGCGTGGTTTTGGCCAGTCGGACAGCGTACCGGGGCCGTATACCATTGCCCAGCTGGCCGACGACTGCGCCGATTTGCTGGGCCATTTGAACGTATCGCCCCCCTTTGTCGTCTGCGGCTTGTCGATGGGCGGCTACATTGCCCTGGAGTTTTACCGCCGCTATCCAGAGCTGGTGGCTGGGTTGATCCTGGCTTCCACTCGCGCCGGGGCCGATTCGGAAGAAGCCAGGGCCAACCGGGACAAATCGTCTGAACTGGCGAAAAATGAGGGGGCAACGGCCGTTTCTGCCCAAATGCTGCCCAAAATGATGGCCCCAGAAACGTACGAAGCGGATGAGGAGTTGGTGGAATTTGTCGAGGAGATCATGAGCGCCGCCTCGCTGAACGGGGTGGTGGGGGCGCTGGCCGCCATGCGCGACCGCATTGATTCCACGCCCACGCTAGATGACATTGCCGCGCCCGTTCTCATCATCCACGGGGCGGATGACCAGCTCATCCCGCCGTCTGAGGCTGAGGCGCTGTACAAAGCCATCCCCGATGCCGATCTGGTCATCATCCCCGATGCTGGCCATCTGCCCAACCTGGAGCAGCCCGACATCTTCAACGACGCCGTCATCGACTTCCTGGAAGAATTGTTTGAAGAGGAAGAAGAAGAAGGTTAAACACCAATAGCACGAATGAACGAATGGCACGAATCTGAAAATTCGTGCCATTTGTCTATTCGTTGAATTCGTGTTTTAAGGGCAAGGCTGGTTTAGGCCGGCCAAAATCCAGCAATCCATCCCCTGATCCAGCCACGCCTGGGCATCCACCCAGACGGCGTCCACCAGCAAATCCCAGTGCAGATGATTGCCCGTCGACAGCCCTGTCGTGCCTACTTCGCCTACAATTTGGCCGGTTGTGACTACATCCCCTGGCGCAACCGCGATGCTAGACATGTGGTAGTAGCCGCTGTAAATCCCCAACCCGTGGTCGATGATCACCGCACCGCCGCGTACATACAAAAATTCGGCCACCACCACCGTGCCGGTGGCCGCGGCCAGCACCGGTGTGCCGCCGTACGCGGCAAAATCGACCCCTTCGTGGTAGCTGCGGTAGGGACCACCGTTGTAAGAACGCCGTGCGCCAAAGGTAGAGCTAATGGTTAAATAGCTGTTGATGGGCAGCTGAAACGGCGCCTGCCACTGCGCCGGGCCGCTGTTTTGCTCCCAAATGGCAAACAGCCGTTCCCGCTCCTCGGCAATGGACTGTTGGTCGATTTCGGCGGCCGCTCCCGTGAGCGTAAGCTGCTGGTACTCCCAATCGGTGGGGTCGCGGAACTGCCACGGCTGCCGCCAGGGCGGCGCATCGCCTACCTGGATGTGGAGCGTAGGCTGCTGCGTGCCAAAAAACGCGCCCGTGCCGGTAAGCCCCACCAGAAACTCCCCATTGGCAAAAACATCCATCTCGTTGTCGCCGAGAAAGGCCGTCACCGCCCCTCCTTCCACCAATTGCCCCCGAAACCCAACCGCCTGCCCCGGCACGCCCACTCCTTGCGACAGCTCCAGGCTGGCAAAGCCCGGTGGCAGGTCACGCGGCACTGTGTCCTCGGCCGGAACCAAAATTGGCTGGTAGAGAGTGGGGCGGTAGGGCGAAGAGCGGTTATTGCGTATAGCCAGCGACCAGGGTGAAACTTGATGCACCACGGCCGTTGCCAGCAAATTCCCCTTTGGCCGCAGCAGCACGCCGGATTGTTCAACGGCCGTTTCCGGCAGCACCACTTCTGTGCCAATCGCCGGAGGTCGTAGCGGGTTCATGTGGGGGTTCAATTCGTGCAGGGCGGCTTCCGCCACCTGAAAGCGAAGTGCCAGGGCGGTCCAGCTGTCGCCGGGCTGAATGATGAGGGGGGAACGGCCGTTGCCCTGGGCGGTGGTTGGTTGTGCGATCAGTGCCAGCAAAAGCAGCACCCCAGAAACAAACCATTTTTTCATGTCGGCATTGTACCCGGTGGGCTAAGTTCGGTACAGTCAGATGAACCGCAGCCCAGAAAATTCGAGACCTTTGGGATTTTGTGTTCCTTGGCGTGAAGCGTGAAACGTGAGCAAAGGTGAATCACGTTTCACGTTTCACGTTTCACAACCTGCCAACAGCCCGACTTCCTAATGAGCCAAAATTCGTTGTTTACTCAAATTCGTTGTCGCACTGCAAAATTCCCGTTTGACATCAATGACGCGCTGTGTTATAAAGTTTGCCATATGACGCAGGGCAGCATTTTGTGTAGTTTGTCTGATTCGTTTTAACAATAAAGGTCCATGCACACGATTTTTTTAGGTTTGGGTACCAATTTGGGCGACCGCACCGCCAATTTGCAGGCAGCCATTGCCGGGCTGGCTGAACGATTGGTGATGACGGCCGTTTCCCCCCTCTACCAAACGCCGCCGTGGGGCGTCACCGACCAGCCCAACTTTTTGAACTTGTGCCTCGCTGCCCAAACCGATTTAGCGCCAGAAGAACTCCTGACTTTTGTCAAAAACCTTGAAGTGGCGCTCGGTCGCCAACCGGCCGAACGGTGGGGTCCGCGCCTTATCGATATCGACATACTTTTTTACGCCAACCAGTTAATTGAAACCGAAAACATGATTATCCCGCATCCGCGTTTGGCGGAGCGTGCCTTTGTCTTGCGTCCGCTGGCCGACATTGCGCCCGAGTTTGTGCATCCCGTGTTGGGCGAGACGATTGCGGCATTGGCGAAAAAAGTGGGGGATGAGGGGATACGGCCGTTTGCCCCCGCACTGGCCCTGGAATTTGACCAGTAATCTCTTTTTTTGTCACAAAAATAAGTCGCTGCTCATTTTTTGAGTGACGACTCAAAAAGAAAAACTTATGCTAGAAACCGATATAACCACCCGACGCGAACGTCGCATTGCCGCCCGAAAAGCGCAGCTTTTGGAGGCCGCCGCCCACGTCTTCAGCCATAAAGGGTATGAAAAAGCGACGACCAAAGAGATTGCCGAAGCGGCTGACGTTTCCGAGGGTACGTTGTTCAACTACTTCGTCACCAAGCGTGAACTGCTCATTGGCGTGGCCAAAACGTATGCTGACGAAGTGGCTGCCGATATTGCCTCGGTGCAGGGGGAAACGTTTGAAGACATGCTGGCCCAGCTCATGGCCAACCGGTTCCGCCGTGGGCGGGAGCGCCGCCTCTTTATGCTCTTTTTGTACGAAGCCCGCCTGAACGCCGACGTGCACGAATATTACGTGCAGGAAGCGCTGCACCGCATCATCGTCGCCACCGAGCAGCGGCTGACGGCGCTGATCGATTCTGGCGTGATGCGCCCGGTCGATCCGGCCATCGCCGCCCGCATGATGAGCGCCACCATCATGGGCTTCGCCGCCCTGTTTGAACTCGGCGTTTCCATTGGCACCCTCTCGCCCGAAAAACTCGGCGCGGATGTGACGGATATTTATTTGAATGGGTTACGGAATGAAGCAAGTTAAAAGTAAAAAGTGATAAGTGAAAAGTGAAAAGTGGGTTCACTTTTTACTTTTCACTTATCACTTTTAACTGAGTGATTAAAAAATGTTCGATTGGGGCAAACGCACGTACATCATGGGCATTCTCAACGTCACCCCGGACAGCTTTTCCGGGGATGGTATTTTGCAGCGTGATGACCAAATTGCCGCCGCCGTTGCCCAGGCCCAGCAGTTTGCCGCCGACGGGGCAGACATCATCGACATTGGCGGGGAGAGCACGCGGCCTGGCAGCACGCCGGTGACGGAGGCTGAGGAGCTGGCCCGGGTGATTCCGGTGATTGAGGCGGTGCGAACGGCCGTCACCCTGCCCATCTCCGTAGACACCTACCGCGCCAGCGTGGCTGAAGCGGCCCTGGCGGCGGGGGCGGTTTGGATCAACGATGTCTGGGGCTTGCGCATGGATGCCCGCCTGGCCCCGGTGGCGGCCCAGGCAGGCTGCCCCGTTGTGCTGATGCACAACCGCAGCAAGCCCAAAGATGTGACCCAGGAAGCCCGGCTCGGCGGCCGTTACGTGGGCGTGGCTTACGATGAT
>CAUJGI010000367.1 GCA_963169155.1 Chloroflexota bacterium | reverse complement strand
CCTCTCCCTCGTAGGGAGAGGGTTGGGGTGAGGGTAAAGCTTACTGCGACACAGTCGTTGCATCTTCACGGACGCTGAGGCGGCGGACGTAGTTCACCAGGTGCCACGCCTGTTCTTCCGTAAGCTGGTTGCCAAAGGCGGGCATGGCGGTGTCTTCAATCCCTTGCAAAATCCAGAAGTAGAGATCGCCGTCGGTGTGGGTGGCGGTGTGCCCGGCGGCAAAGTCGGCCGGGGGCGGCGACAGGGTGCGGGCGGTGGGGCCGTTGCCGCGCCCTTCTGGGCCGTGGCAGGGCACGCAGTTTTCGGTGAACAGTTCCTGGCCAATGGCGATGGACTCGACGTCGGGCAGGATGGGGTTGGTGGCAAATTTGGCCGGGGTGTACTCGTTGGTGAAAAAGTCAAACAGCTGCGAGCTGCCCAGCCAGAAACAAACCAGACTGATGGCCAGCAGGGCAACCAGCTGCCCCTCGTTTTTGGCGGCGCGCACGCCGATGAAGCCCCACAGCAGGGCAAACAGCACAATGCCCGCTCCAGTGGCCCCCGTATTGGCGCGGTTCATAAATTTGGCGAACTCTTCTAACGGCCGTACCCCACTCTCCATATCCCGAATGTTGCCGCCGACGCCCGCTTCCAGGCGGTACGCGGCAAAGGTGTCAAACGTGTTGGGGCGACGAATCGACACTTCCACCTGCCAGGTGCCAATCAGGCTGATGTAGCTGCCTTCGAGGCGGTAACGGCCGTTGCCCAGCGCTTCCGCCTGCCCCGTCGAGGAACCGAGCGACTGCCCCAAAAAGGTGTAGCGCACCGACACCTCTTCGGCGTTGGTCACCGGATCGCCGTTTTCATCGGTGATGCGGATGTCGAAGGTGTTGTTGCCCACCAGCGCCGGTTGGAGCTGCATTTCCACCTGCAAATCCACGGCCGACTGGGTGACGGTGGTTTGCCCCGGCGCGTCGGCCAGCAGGGGGGCATCCACACCACGCTGGAGGTCGGTGAGCACACCCGCCGCCACCAGGATGAGCAGGGCGACGGTCATTTCGGCCCAGACCAGGCGGCTAAAGCGGCGCAGCACACGGGGCGTTTGCTCGCTTTCCGGCGTCTCGTACACGGCGCTGAGGCGCGGCTTGACAAACATCAAGTTCACCCCGGCAATGGCGATGGTGATCAGCGCCAGGCCAATTTTGCCCAGCAGCAGCAGGCCGTAGGCCGTACCCACCAGCTCGGTCCAGCCGCCGACGTGTTTGGCCGCCAGGTAACCGCCGCTGGTCAGCAGCAGCCCTACGGAGATAGCCGCAATGGCCGAAAAGTTCAGCATCAGGCTGAGGTTAAGCCAGGCGCGGGCTTCGTTGTTGAGGGACCGCGCCTGCCAGAGGGAGATGGCCAAAAAGAGCAGCCCACCTACCCAGATGGTGCCCGCCAGCACATGCACCCAATCAACCAGAATGGCCGACACGCTGTCTTCGGTGAGGGCGGCGCTGTGGCTGATGAGGGAAACGGTGAGCGACAGGCCGATGGTCAAAATCAATCCGAGCCACCACTCCCAGCCGCGCAGCTCTTTACGGCCGTTTTTCACATCCACAAACAGGCTGAGGTTGAAGTGCGACAGGGCCAACAGCAAAAAGCGCACCAGCCACATGGTGCCAAAGCGGGTGCCCAGCCACGACTGCAAATTGGCCGTTTGCAGCAAATCGTAAAGGCGTGTCTGGTCGATAAAAATGAGGACCAGGCCGATACCGATCAGGACAATGCCGATGATGCCTATACGAATACTTTGCTGGGCTAGCTTGAGGTCCAGCGCTTCTTCTTCAGCTTCCAGGTCCACGTCGGCGACGATTGGGTTCCAGACGATGAGGCGGTAGGCAAACAGCCCCATCAACAGGGCCAGGCCGATGAGGGTAAGCCAGCGCGACGTGGTGCTGAGGGGGGAAATTTGGGCGGTGACGGTGCTTTGGGTGTTGGCAACGGCCGTTGCCGCCACGCCATAGCCAAAGGCAAACGTGCCGCTGGTAGTATGCCCATCCACGCCGGAGAGCACCTGCCAGCTCACCAGGTAAGCGCCCGGTTCCAAATCGGGCAGCGAAATGGCAGCGGTACGGCCGTCGGCATCAATCAGCAGCAGCGGACCAGTTGGCACAGCTTCCCCTGCCTGCGTCAGCAAATCGATCCGGCTCAGGTTGGCCACAATTGGCTCGTTGAACTCAATGATGAGGTTGTCCGGCACCTCTTCAATCAGCGCATTGGGCGCGGGATTAGAAAACTGCGGCACGGCATGGGCCAACACAGGCTGCACCCAAAACCAGAGCAGGCCAACCAGCAGAAAAAACAGGAGCGTACGACGAAACTTCATGAGGAAGGGTGATAAGTGAAAAGTAAAAAGTGAAAAGATTGAAGCACTTATCACTTTTTACTTTTCACTTTCTACTTTCTACTATCTTCTACTCTTCAACCATAATCGTGACGGAGTTACCGTCTTCATACTCTTCGTGGGAACCAATGGACATGAAGACCGAAATCTCATGCTCGCCAGGCTCCAGGCCAGGCAGTGCCTGGTCGGTGTTGCCACCCATCACCATGCCGTAGGATACGCCGTCTACGTAGACGTGCCAATGGTTGCCATCTTCGCCCAGGTCGAAGTTTTCCACGGTTACTTCAACCAGCACCTGATCCAGCGTATTGAAGGTCGCGCCGTCTTCAGGCGAGGTGATGGAAATGGTCGCACCGCCTTCGGTTGGAATGCGGTCATGCGCCTCATTTTCGTCATGCTCATGGTCCTGGTCTTCTTCGTGCTCATGGTCCGTGTCTTCATGATCCTCATCTTCCGTGACGGTGTCTTCAGCGCCGGGTTCCGTGCCGCCAGAGCTGGAGCAAGCGGCCAAAAACAGGCCGCCCAGGAGCAGCGCGATCAAAAGCCAAAAACGAATCGAGTTATTTTTGTTGATCATTGTTTTCCTTTCTTGGTGTGCCAGCGGAAGGTTGCTCATCTCGCTGGCAGCAGTAGGTGTTTTTCCATTTTAGGGCCGATTGTAGGGACACGGCCGTTTCTTCCCAAGCTTCTCATCAACCAGGACGACGCCGCAGCAGCCCAACCAGCCCCAAAACAACCCCCAGCAGCCCCACGCCACCGCCCAGGTAAGACAGGGTCCGGGCCGATTGCAGCTCTGTTTGCAGCTGGGTAACCTGCTCCTGAAGGGCAATGGTGTCGGGTAAGGGCTGCGGAAATTGCAGATTACTGGCAGGCAGCACTTCTTCCGGGTCTACCGGCACATCAACTTCGGCGTTGGGCAAGATGCCAAACAGCCGCACGGTGTACTGACCGCGCACGGTGGGGAAAAGCGTCGCCGTGTACAGACCAGGCGTATTGGTGGGGTTCATGTTCACCCGCCAGGTCCGGCCGCCGTACAGCACTTCCACATCCAGCGTCGCCTCAGCGCCGGCCACCGGGAGTTCGTTTTCGGTAATCTCGATGGTCAACGCGTTTCGTTCGCCAACGATGGGCGGCTCTGCCAGCCAACCCACCACAATGGCGTAGGGTCCCACCTCCACGCGGGTATGGGCCAGCGCCGTTTGGGTGGTCTGCGTTAAACCGAGCAGCGTCAGAAAAACGGCCGCTGCGACCAATAAAAACAGCCGCGCGCTTCGGGATAATTGAGTTGTCATAGGTATCTTTCCTGCTTTATGCAAAGCTAAAACGGTGCAATTTTCGATTGCAAGTGTAAAGGTCACAATTTTAAATTGCAACCTACGCAAAGGTGCAAACTTCAAGCGAAATGAGGGGGCGGGGTTGGGGGAGGAGCGCTAAATTCTTTGGGCTGGCGATACGGCCGTAAACTGGCCCAGACAAAACCAAACCAGGCCGTCAGCTGAATACGCCCGGCCAATAGAAACGAGAGTGACAGAAAAGCCAGCATGGTGCAAACGGCCGTATGCCCGTCTGAATTCTGGTCAGAAAGATGATCAAGGGCCACCTGGGCTGGTAAAACTGGCTCACCCGGCACAAAACAGGCGCAGGTATACACCCCGGCGGGTGTCAGGCTCACGTAAGCCAGCAGCAGCAGTAAAAACAGGAAGCGCGAACGAATCATCTAGGGAAGCGGTATGCCAACGCCGCTGGTACAGGCACCGCCCAACTCCGGCGTTTGGGAGCCAAGCCGGTACCGCTCAATGAAATCTTCAACACGGCCGTCGCTGGCCGAATCAACCTCAAGCTGCAAGCCCCACGCTGTCAGCACAATGGGCCGCTCCTGGCCCTCATACGGACTCAACAGCAAAAACGTCTCACCCCGAGTCATCTGCTGCAGTGCCGCCACTTCATCCGCCGCCAAATCAGGCCGATAGGTAATCCATACCGCCCCATGCTCCATCGAATGGATCGCGTTACCCGTCTGAACGGGCTCGGTGTAGATGCCACAATTTTGCCAGACGTTGTAATGTCCGCCACCGGCAGGCGGTGCTTCTGATGCGGGAAACAGCAGCGTATCATCATGGCCACGCGCCGGGCGTGGATACTGCACCACACCCTGGATCGGCCGTTCTGGCCGCACGTTTAAATAGAGAATAAAAGCCAGGCCCAACACCCCGAGCACAATCGTGCCCAGAACAATCAAATTGCGACGATCACTTAACATCTTCCACTCCAGATTTGTGAATTTTGCCGATTAGCTCAAGGGGCTGCCAACGCCACCGCTGCAACTGGCACCATTTTCCGGGCCGCGAATCTGCTTGTATCGTTCAATGAATTCGTCAATGCGCGCATCGTCAGCAGAGTCAACAGCCAGCTGCCGGTCCCAAACGGTCAGGACAATGGGGCTATCCTGCTCGGGATACGGGCTAACCAGCATGTAATTTTCACCACGAACCAAACCCTCAAGAGTTGCCACCTGCTCGGCAGGCAGCTCCGGGCTGTAGGTTAGCCAGACGGCCCCATGCTCCATCGAATGGATCGCAAATTGAGCTTCAACAGGAGTGGTATAAATACCGCAATTTTGCCAGGTAGACGCATGTGGCCCACCCATCGGCGGCGTAGCACCAAACGGAATGACCAACGAGTCATCGTGCTGATTGGCAACGGCCGAATCCACCACAACCACACCCTCAACATCGGGGCGCGTTGCGCGGTACACCAACAGCCCAATCAGGCTCAAAACAATCACCGCCAGTGGAATCCAGATGCGCAAGGATTGCAGCCGCTTGTCGCGCGCTACCTGCTCGCGCCTGATATCTCGCTTACTTCGCTTTTGCCCCGTGGGTGCTTTGCTCACAGCGTCTCTCCGTAGATGTTTTTTTTGTTGAATCGGTTTGAATCGAGTTGCAAATTGCGCCCCAATTATCACTGTAAATCGATTTCTTTCAATAATTTTTCATATGAAACTCAGACTCGAGTCCGCTTTTGCCAAACAAAAAGCCCCCAGCTGTTGGCAAAAAAACAGCTGGAGGCTCTTAATTTTCATGATTGAGGGCGCTATTTCGGGGGGATTTCTCGACTTGCTCCGTGCCCTCTGTAGTCAAAAACTACACCTTGAGGCGGCGCAGGCGCAGGGCATTGGTCACCACGCTGATGCTGGAGAAAGCCATCGCCCCCGCCGCCAAAATCGGATGCAGCTGCTTAAGAAAATCAGGCGCCCAGGCAAACGGGGCTAAAATGCCCGCCGCTACCGGGATCAGGATGGTATTGTAGCCAAACGCCCACGCCAGATTTTCGCGGATGTTGCGCATGGTGGCTTTGGACAGATGAATTGCCTGCGGCACGCTGCGCAAATCGCCGCGCATCAGGGTGACATCGGCCGTTTCCATCGCCACATCGGTGCCGGTGCCAATCGCCATTCCCACGTTTGCCTGGGCTAACGCGGGCGCATCGTTGATGCCATCACCCACCATGCCCACAATATACCCTTCTTCCTGGAGCTGCTTGACGTAGTTGGCCTTATCACCCGGCAGTACCTCGGCAAACACTCGGTCAATGCCCACTTCGGCCGCAATGGCGTCGGCCGTCGCCTGGTTGTCGCCGGTCATCATCACCACGGTAAGACCGCGCGCTTTCATGGCCGCCACCGCTTCTTTGGACCCTTCCTTGATGGTGTCGGCCACGCCAATGACGGCCGTTGCCTGCCCATCTACCGCCAGCCACATAGCGGTTTTTGCTTCGTCTTGCAGCGCCTGCGCTTTAGCTGCCAGGCCGTTGAGAGGCACACCTTCCCGCTCCATCAACCGCAAATTGCCGAGGAGGACGGAACGGCCGTTCACTTCTGCCGCCACCCCATGCCCCGCAATCCCGGTAAAGTTGGTTGGCTCGTCCAAAACCAGCCCCTTTTCCCGCGCCGCGCGCACAATTGCCTCGCCCAACGGATGCTCCGACCCGCGCTCGGCGCTGGCCGCGATCTGTAACCAGTAATCCGTAATCGGTAATCCGTTATCGGTAATCGGTTCACCGTACGCGAAGCGGTCTTGCAGCGACATTTCCGATAACCGTTCACCGATTACCGATGACCGTTTACCGATCACCACGTCCGTCACCGCTGGTTCACCCCGCGTAATCGTGCCGGTTTTATCCAGAACAATGGCGTTGAGCTTTTGCACCTGCTCCAGCGCCGTGCTGCTCTTGAACAGAATACCCTTCTCAGCCCCCTTGCCCATTCCCACCATGATGGAGGTCGGCGTGGCCAGCCCCATCGCACACGGGCAAGCAATGACGAGTACGGCCGTCAGCCGAATCAGCGCCGGGACAAATCCGGCATCACTCAACAACCAGACCACAAACGTCAGCGCCGCCACACCGATGACAAACGGCACAAAATAAGCCGCCACCCGGTCCACCACGCGCTGGATCGGCGCTTTGCTCCCCTGCGCCTGCTCCACCAGCCGGATGATTTGCGCCAGAGCGGTCTCTTTGCCCACCTTGGTTGCTTCAAACTTCAGTAGTCCCTGCTTGTTGAGCGTCGCGCCAATCACCGGATCACCCGCTTTTTTGCTCACCGGCAGCGATTCCCCGGTCAGCATAGATTCATCGACAGAGGAACGGCCGTCTACCACCACTCCATCCACTGGAATCTTCTCACCCGGCCGTACCAGCACCACATCCCCCTGGGCCACTTCGGCAATGGGAATGTCCACTTCCTGACCATTACGCACCACGCGGGCCGTTTTGGCCTGTAAGCCTATCAGCTGCTTGATTGCCTCGCTGGTGCGCCCTTTGGCCCGCGCCTCCAGCAGCTTGCCCAACACAATCAGGGTGATGATCACCGCCGAGGTTTCAAAGTAGACGTGGTCCCCCAGGGCCGTGGTGCCCCAAAAACTCTGCGCCAGCAAAATGGCGACACTGTAAAAGTAGGCCACGGACGAACCCATCGCCACCAGTACATCCATGTTGGCGCTGCCGTTGCGCAGGCTCTTGTAGGCGCCTACGTAATAATCCCAGCCCACGTAAAACTGTACCGGCGTGGCCAATAACAAAAAGAGCCAGTTCACCCAGGTGGCGTGGGCCCAATGGCCAATCAGGCCCAGATCGCGGCTCATGCTAAACAAAAAGAGCGGCAGCGAAAAAACGATGCCCACAATGAGCCGGGTCTTTTGATGTGTGATCTCCGCCTCGCGGGCGGCGGCTTCGGCGTCTTCTAATTCGTCGGCGCTGGCGGATTCCACCACGTCGTACCCGGCGCGGCGCACGGCGGCTACCATTTCCGCCCGGCTCACAGCACCAGTGGCGTAGGTGATAGATGCTTTCTCATTCGCATAATTCACCGCCGCTGACAGCACGCCATCTACCTTGTTTAATGCCCGCTCGATGTTGGCCGCGCAGTTCGCGCAGGTCATGCCCAGCAAGGGCAGCTCCAGGGCAGCTGTGGGAATTTCATACCCGGCCCGTTTAACACGTTCGATAACGGCCGTTGTCACCTCCTGCCCCTTCACTATTGCTGGATCATAAGTAAACGTCACCTTCTCGTTGGCAAAATTAACCGTTGCCCCAGTCACGCCTGCTACTTTCTTTGAATTTCGCTCAACCGCCGTCACGCAGTTGGCGCACGTCATGCCCAACACTGGCAGCGTAATCTGTTTTTCTTCGGACATACTGTCCTTCCTGTTCAATAGAATTAAAAAAGGGGGCTTGTTGCCCCCGGAAAATGTTTAGCCCAGTTGGATAAGCCCCTCGGGCGGATAATTAATCTCTTGCAGCAGCACCCGAATCTTCTCCCAGGAAGCTGGGTCTTGCCACTCTACCGTTACTTGCCTGGTGTCTTTATCGGCCTGCACACTTTGTACACCTGCCAGATCGCTCAACTCCATTTCAATGGTGTGGGTACAGTGGCCGCAGCTAATATTGGGTACCGTAAATGTTTTTGTCGTCATGATTCTCCTCAATTGCCTTGTAGTGACAGTTTCTTTCAACTGGCCGACGTTCTCATCAGCCACTAAAACCAGCCACTTGCTTATAATTTACTCGACACATTAAAAACGCTGGTAATTTCTTCCAGCACACGCTCTCGCTCGTCCGGTTCATCGCCGCGAATGGCCGTAGTTACACAGGTTCGCAAGTGGTTATCCAGGATGAGTGTACTCACCTTGCTCAGCGCCGCCTGCACCGCCTGCACTTGCTTGATCACATCAATGCAGTAGGCATCCTCATCCACCATACGCTCAATGCCCTTTAGGTGCCCCGTGGCGCTGGCCAGGCGCTGCTTAACCGTTTTTTTTGTCAAATCGTCCATGTTGCTCCGTTTTCACCCCACCCCCCTGGGGGAGGGGGTATGGCATAGTATAGACCGAACGCTTCTGGTTGGCAAGTAGGAATGACAAATTATGATTTTTCCTCAATTCCGTTGGCCTTACGTTCGTACAGCGCAGCCGCTTCATGGCGGCTGTCTACGTCCAGTTTTTTCAGGATATTGTGTACGTGATTTTTCACAGTCCCCACTTCGATACAGAGAGCGTCGGCGATGTCCTGGTTACTTTTGCCTTCCCGCAGCAGGTCCAGCACTTCTTTTTCGCGAGGCGTCAACGCATCCAGCAGCTCGGATAGGCTGTCGATGTCGGCACACAGCTTGGAAAGCTTATTCAACCGGGACATGAAGGCCCGGATCATTTCGGGAGAGGCCAGCCCTTTGTTTTCGTCGACAGCGTGAATCCCTTCCACCAACTGCTCAACGTCTACTGCCTCCAGCACATACCCGGAAGCCCCGGCCTCAATGTAATTCAGGATAATCTCGGGATTTTCCTCAACGCCCGTCACCAGGACACGCACTTTGGGAAATTCCTCCGCGATTTTCCTGGTCAGCGACAGGGCACCATCAGCCGGCATGTGCACGTCGATGGTCATGATGTCGCAAGTTTTTGCTTTACTTATGGCCTCATCCACCGAGGTGGCATATCCCACAACATGGATATCCGGCTCATCTTCCAAGGCCGCTGCCACAACGCTGCACACGAGTCTTGTTTTATTCACAATTAAAATGCGCATACTCCCAATCCTCCGTAAAATATTGACGTAGTTTGTTTTTCTTCCTTTCAATCTTTTTCACAGCGCAAGTTGTTGCCACAGAATCTATGCCTATTATGCCCGAAGGTATAAAAATGGCATAAACTTTCCCGACTGGTTGCGCGATTTTTCTGCAATTTACTCCTGAAAACCAGTCCAAAAAATCCGTACTTCTGTCTTATTGACAAAGTGATTGACGAGATAAACTGATAGTGCTATACTGTTAGCGGCTCCCCCCCCAGAGGTGGTCGGACTAACGCCCGTTAGTTCGCCACCTCCTTTTTTTTATCTGTTGTTTTACTTCAGGAATCTGTCATGCGAGAGAACAAACCTGCTTTTGTGGACGGCGACACGGCCGTTCTCCCCCACCGCGTTTTGCAGCCCAACACCCCCGACCCCCACCCGACAATTGTGATGATTCATGGACATCTTGGTAACGAGGAAGTGATGTGGATCTTCAGGCAGACGCTCCCAGAGGATTGGCTGGTAGTGGCCCCACGTGCAATTGTGGATGATGGTGACGGCCGTTACTCCTGGCATCCCCGACAGCAAGATGAATGGCCATCGCTAAAAGCGTTTGATACGGCCGTTGACACCCTCCTACAATTTCTAGATGCTCTGCCCAATCTCTACAATGCTGATCCCCACCAGATTTACCTGATGGGGTTTAGCCAGGGAGCCGCCGCGTCGTTGGCCCTGGCCATCCGCGAACCGGAGCGGGTGCAGGGCATTGCCAGCCTGGTGGGGTTTATGCCGCTGGGCGTAGAAGAAGCGATTGAGACGGCACGCCTGGCCGATTTGCCGGTGTTTATGGCCGTGGGCACGGAAGACGAGCGCATCCCCCTGGAAGTTGCCCGCGAGTGTGGCAAGGCGGTGCGAGCGGCTGGCGCTTACCTGGAATATCGCGAATACGACACGGGCCACAAGCTAAACGGCGACGGCATGCGCAAGCTCAAGAGCTGGTGGGCGGAGCGAGCTGCTGGCGCAAAGCGGCCGTTACGGCCGTAAATGCCGCCGCCTGTGGTGTGTCTGGCCCCTCGTGCATGAGGGGATTGGCGCGATTGATGCCCTGGGAAACGGCCGTTGTCAGCGGAATTTGCCCCAAGATTGGTACATCGGCCAGCGCCTCTGGACGCCATTTGGCGGAACGCTGAAAAATTTCGTGCTTTTCCTCGCAGCTGGGGCAAATGAAGTAGCTAATATTCTCCACGATGCCCAACACCGGCACGTTGGCCTCCTGAAACATTAGCAGTGAGCGAGAGGCGTCTAGCAGGCTCAAATCTTGCGGCGTGGTGACGATGACGACACCACGCAAAGGCACACGCTGCACCAGGGATGCCTGCGGCTGCCCGGCTGACGGCGGCAGGTCGATGAGCAAAAAATCGAGCGGTCCCCACAGCACATCCTGCAACGTTTGCACCACCAGCTGGCCTACCGCATCCGGTGAGCGCGCCGGGTCAATCACCTGGTTTTCAGCCACAAGCAGGCCAACCGACATGATGTTGAGGCCAAAGCGGGTGAGCGGCTTGATGTACGGGACGGCGTCTGCCCGCCGGGCAATGGCCGCCAATCCTTGGGCGGATCTGCGGCGATGAATGCCTAGCATGATGGGCACGTTTGGCCCGTATACGTCGGCATCAAAAATGCCTACTCGGGCACCTTGCCGCTGTAGGGCCAGGGCCAGGTTCACGGTGACGGTTGTTTTGCCCACACCCCCTTTACCGCTGGCCACGGCGATAACATTTTCCACCTCGGGTAAAGTGATTTTTGTGCTCAACTGTGCACCTCTTTGTCGGTGTGCGGATAACCGCTGGTACTTCGTTTTGGGTATTCAATCGGAATGTTTGCCGCACGTCAACCCATTGAACCTGAACTATAATCTTTTCTATGACTGCCTCGCTGCTAAACCGCCTGATGGAATTGGAAACGGCCGTTGCCTACAGCACCCTACCGCCAGAGGGGGAACGGCCGTTTACCTACCGGGTAGGCGATCTCCCTATACTTATTTCTGCACCACACGCCACCGTACACCAGCGCAGCCAGCGCGAAAAAGGCGAGGAGGAGTTCACGGGGGCGCTGGCCCAGCTGCTGGCTGAAACGACGGGCGCGCACGCTCTATACAGCTGTTATCGTTCAGCGGACGATCCCAATTGGGACCGCGTCAGTCCGTACAAGAGCACACTGCAAGAAATTGTACAGGGCCAGGGGATTCGTTTTGTACTGGACCTGCACGGCATGTCTAATCGACACAAATTTGGGCTGGCGCTGGGTACAATGAACGGCCGTTCCTGCCCCGAGTTTGAGCCGCTCATCCTGAAAACCATTCAGGCGCAGTTTCAACAAACCAGGATAGGTGTGGCCCGGAGCTTTTCCGAGCTGCATTGGGATCATTTTATCCTGAACCATCCACGCTTCACGGGCGGCGTGGCTAACTACACCATTACCCGCTTTGCCGCAGAGCAGTTGGGCATACCCGCACTGCAAATTGAGTTGTGTTC
>CAUJGI010000366.1 GCA_963169155.1 Chloroflexota bacterium | reverse complement strand
GTTAAATCCCACGTCCTGCGGATTTAGCTCCACCTGCTCTTCCAGATGGTGCAGAACAACGGGCGAAAAGTAATATTCAGTTAAGACCGCCGCCGCTTCTTCACGCGACAGGCCGCCCACATCCACCTGGGCCACGCTGGTCCCGGTGGGCAGCTTTTCACGCACCAAACTGTACAAAAAGGCCTGGTACCCTAAAAACAGCAGCCCCATCACCAAAAGCAGCAGCGTCAGTAATCTTTGGATTCCTTTGAGCATGGGTTAGTTTGTCCGTGCATCCGTCAGGTACGGATTGTCGAAGTTGAAGTAGTTGTAGGTAGCGCGGGATAAGTTGGCCAGCAGCGGCGAGCTAATTTCCCACTCCAGCCAATCGGGCTTATACAAAAATTGCACAATGACGTAATCAGCGCCGGATGAAAAAACGATACCAGCATCACCATGTGTGTCGCTAATCCAGCCATGCCGGTGGGCTACGGCCGTTTCCGGCGGCACCCCCTCTTCAATCAAGCTGCCAATCTTGTTTTGCAGCATAAAGGCCAAAATCGTCTGGCATTCCGTCTGCGTCACGTCCCCTTCAAAGACGGCCATCAGGGCGCCCCCTTTGCCTTCGGCGCAGTAGTACAGCATGGATAGCAATGTACCCATGTCTTCGGCGGTGGTTTGCAGGTACGGGCTGGGCAGGGTGCGCAGCACTTCCACCGAGTTGGCAGGCGTAGACGGCCGTGTGATTCCCGCCGGTGGTTCCGCATCATAAGGCAGCACAATAAACGTGTTCACCAACCCCAGCCGCTGCATCGTTTCCGTCACCTGCTGCGCCCCCAGGCGCGGATCATCCTGTCCGGCAATAAAGCGCAGCAGCTGGTTGGCCCCCTCGTTGCTCAAATCGGCAGAAAGCGTGCTAGAAATCCAGCCCGCCTGCGTCAGTGTTGGTTCCTGATCCAGCAGGCGGTACATTTCCAAAACAATGGGCAGCTTCAACAAATCCATGCCGGACATCGGCAAATCGGCATTGACGGCAATCTCATCCACCCCGTCGTTCAGGTCCATCACAAACATACTGCCCGCGCCGCCGGTCACCTGCTCGTAATCTTGCAGGCTGTTCACCAGCAGGCGGGTGAGCAAGTTGATTTGCGGCCGTTCCGGTGTGTTCGGCTCTACGACCAGCCGCGCCTCGCGGTTGGTCGCCCGGTACAACGCCCCTTCCACGTCGGCAAAGCTGGCTTCAACGTTGGTCACCGTGCCCGTTTCGCCGTACTGAAAACTAAAGGTGCCCGGCACTGGCTGGGCAGGCTGCGTTGGCTGGTCCATCAAGGCGGCAATATCACCCAATACCCGCCGCAGCGCCTCCCGGTTGTGCGTGGCCGTCAGCTCCACCGGCGAAACTTCCACCGGAGTCCCCCACAAAAAGCCCCAGAATCCAGCCCAGAAATCTTGTTGAGTCCGCTCAACGTCGGCCCGACTTAACATCGTGTCCAGGTCTAGCTCAAACTCGGCGTCGGCGGGGCCAATTTCAAAGCGATCCTGGCCATGGTAGATGAGCACTGGCGCTTCAATGTAACGGTTGGTTAGCACGTCGATGGCTTCTTCCCGGCTCCGTCCCCCAATATCGACGCCAGCTACAGTTAAACCAGCCGGATAGTTCCCGCGCAGACTGGCATATTGAAACAGCTTAATCAGGAGAAAAACGCTGGCAGCCACCAGGATGGTCACAGTAAACCACTGCCCTGCGCCCGGTGATGAACGACGATTCATATGATGGATTGTTCTCCTCTAATCCAAATTCAATTGGTATGCTACCGCCGCCTGGATGGCCAGCTCGGTGTGGTAGGTAATCGGCCCAGGCAGGGCATGGTAGGGAAACCATTGGGCTTCGATAATTTCATGGCTCAACTGCAAATGGCCCAGATTCAGCTGACCCACGTAAGCAATACCCACGTAGGCGGTTGCGGCATCGTGGTGGACGGAGACGACTGGGCCAAGGACGGCCGTTAACCCCGTCTCTTCCCTTAATTCCCGCAACACGCCATCCGCGGGCGCTTCATTCTTTTTTAACCAGCCGCCGGGCAGCCCCCACTCATAGTAGGGATGAAACACATGGCGCAGCATCAACACCTCGTTGGCTTCATTCAGGGCAACCAAAGCCACACCAATGCGCTGCCGGGGAACTGTGAGCCAGATGCCCAACCGCATCAACAAGCGACTCAGCGGGCTTCGTACCAGCTTTGCCACCTGGGCTTTCCAGCCGTTTTTGCCTCTGGCAATCTCTTCAGCCAAATCAACCCTATTTCTTGGCAAGTCTGGCGACACACGCCAAAATTGTTTAAGAATCAGATGAGCCATTTTACCAGCGGTACAGTATAGCAAAAAGCAATCTTACCGTCAGATTTGGGCAGGGCCAAAGGGGTGACGTTAGTCTGGCATTTACCTGTCGTTTAGCCAGCTCTCATCTGCCAACCAGGCGGTAAAGAAGAAACCGTCCGCCAGTCAAAAACCATCAGGAGCACCATAGAGGCATACTATTCACAAAAAACTGACCCGAAACTTTCATCATAGCATGACGTATAGGCCGATAGTTCAACAATCACAGCCCTGCACTTCTTTGCAAAATCCAGCAGCGGCTGTATGGAGGCAACCATGTCTGAAAGTAGATTAACTCGCAGCGAAACAGACAAAATCATAGCCGGTGTGTGCGGCGGCCTGGCCGAATATCTGAACCTGGACCCGGTCTGGGTACGACTTTTGTTTGTCCTTTTGATATTTGCCAGTGGCATTGGCTTACCCATTTACCTGGTATTGTGGGTAATTATGCCCCGTATCGAGACGGCCGGACAGCCCGGGAGCACCGTTTTGCAAAACAACTTTGAGGATATAAGCCAGACAGTTTCGGACAAGATGAACCGACTCAGCCGCCCCGGCACCGTTGGCACCTTGCTTATTCTGTTGGGCGTGTACTTTTTGCTCTCCCAATTCGGCTGGCTAAACGGCGCAATTTTCTGGCCAATTGTGATCATTGGGGCTGGGGTTTTCATGCTGACCCGCCGGGAAGCATAAACG
>CAUJGI010000365.1 GCA_963169155.1 Chloroflexota bacterium | reverse complement strand
CGGCCGGTTTGTGCACGACGGTGCAGCCTGCGGCCAGCGCCGGGGCAATTTTCCAGGTGCTGAGCATAAACGGGGTGTTCCACGGGGTAATCACCCCCACCGGTCCGATGGGCTGGCGGATGGTGTAGTTCATGTGCTCGTGGGCGGGCAGGGCGAGGCCGTCGTTGGCCGATTCGACGCGATCGGCAAAAAAGCGGAAGTTGACGGCGCTGCGCACGGCCGCTTTGCTCATAAAGCGTATCGGCTGACCGGTGTCGATGCTTTCCAGCAGGGCAATCTCCTCGGCGTGGGCTTCGATAAGCTCGGCGACGCGGTAGAGCAGGTCGCGCCGCTGCTTGGCGGGCAGGGCGGCCCAGGCGGGGAAGGCGTCGTGGGCGGCCTGCGCGGCGAGGTCGATGTCCGCCGCATCCCCTTCAGCCACGGTGCAAAGGAGGCTGTTGTCGATGGGGGTGTGGTTGTCGTAGGTTTTGCCGGAAGTGGCGTCGAGGTGACGGCCGTTCACAATGTTCTTCAGCCCGCGTTCAGCAATTTCGGCCCGATAAGGTGCCACTTTTTCGAGATTTTCTTTGAGAGTTCCTGTTGCCATTTGTTTGTCCTTTAAAAAGCGGAACACAGAGTTGCACAGAGGAGCACGGAGGTACACAGAGAGAAGCATTTAATCTGTGTAATCTGCGAAATCTGTGGCTAAATTTATGAGCTCGTTCCAACGGTCTCCGTTGGAATGCTTCTTTGGACGCTCCGCGTCCTGTACTCGGCGCGGAGCGCCTGGAAGTTCATTCCACGCAGAGCGTGGAACGAGATGCAATTACTCAATTACCTCATTCTCCAACACGCCGATGCCGTCAATCTCCACACGCATCACGTCCCCGGCGTAGACGTGGGAGATGCCTTCCGGGGTGCCGGTGTAGATGATGTCGCCGCGCTGGAGCGTTTTGAATTCGGAGATGTAGGCGATGAGCTGGGCGACGCTGTGGCGTAGATGTTTGGTATTGCCCTGCTGCTTCAGCTCGCCGTTGACGTAGGTGCGGACTTCGGCGTTGGTGGGGTCGATTTCGTCGGCGGTGACGAGTACCGGACCCATCGGGCCGAACGTGTCGAAGCCTTTGGCTTTGACCGGCGGGCGGTAGTAGTTGCCCACAAAGTCGCGTACGGTGCATTCGTTGCCGATGGTGTAGCCGTAGACGTAATTCAGGGCGTCGGCTTCGGGGATGTGACGGCCGTTTTGCCCCATCACCACCACCAGTTCACCCTCGTAATGCATGTATTCCACGTCGGGGCGAATCACCTTGCCTTTGTGGCCGATGAAGGTGTTGGGCAGCTTGTGGAAGAGCAGTGGGTACTCCGGCACATCCAGCTTGAGCTCCTGGGCATGGTCGGCGTAACCGAGGGCGACGCCAACGGCCGTACAGCCTCGCGCATCCACCGGGGGCAGCCACATCACGTCGTCCGGGTCGTAGGCAACGCTGCCCACCCAGAGCTGATCGATTTTGTAGACGGCTTCGTGGATTTGTCCGTTGTAGGCGAATCGGGCTAACTTCATTCTGTCTCCTTTTATTTTATCCGCAGATTAACGCAGATTAGCGCAGATTGGATAAAAAATCTGCGCTAATCTGCGAAATCTGTGGATTAAATTCTGTACCAATTGGCAACGGCCGTTTCCAGTTCGTTGCCCGTAAATTCAGTTTCAATTTGCTGCATGATGGCGTTCACCTCGGCGGGGGTGGCGGCGAGTTCGCTGCCGTTGAGGGGCAGGGCGTAGGCGGAGCCGTTGGGGGTGAGCACGGTGTCGATGGGCAGCGTTTGGTGGTGGCGGTGCTGGAGGAGGTGTTGGTAAACGGCCGTATACACCCCCGGATCGTACGCCAGATTTTTATCGTCATTCAAACCTAGCTGGTGACCAATGGCCGCCACCTCTTGCCACAGCAGTTGCAGCACGTTAGGCTGGGCGTCTCGGGCCTCTTTTTCGTGGCGCGGCTTGGCAATGGAGCGGGCGCGGGCGTCTTCGATGACCTGGCGCACGGCCCGGCTGGGCGTGGGGATGACGAAGCAGCAGGATGGATCGCTCAACAGCGGCTCGGCGGTGTCGTCCAGCGGCTGGGTCAGCTCGGTGAGGCGGTTGCCGATGAGCGGGACTTCGCCGATGAGCAGGTGGTGAGGGGCGTGGGTTTGGTGCCAATGGTGCACGGCCGTTCTGGCCCACAGCCCCACCGCTTTGCGAATGGCGGGATGGGTGACGCCGTTGATTTCGGGGTAGGTTTGGAGGTTAACGGCCGTTTCAAACGCCGCCCGGGTTACGTCCCACTGCAGCAAATGCACCGTGCGCCCCGCCTGCTGCGCCAGCATCGCCAGCTGCTGGATAAGCAAACTTTTGCCCGTCCCCGGCAGCCCGGCCAGAAACACCAGCCGCTGCCCGGTGGCCAGCTGCTGGAAGGTGGTGTAGAGGGTGGAATTGGTTGGAATGATTATCTCAGACATAGATTTTTATCAGCAGATTTCGCAGAAACCTCCCGGAGGTTCCGAACCTCCGGGAGGTTAGCTCACGCCCAGCACCAGCAGGCGGTTGCGTTTGAAGGTGTCGATCATTTCTGCGGCCGTTTTTTGGGCCGCTTCACCCATTAGCAAACTGGGCTGGCCGCCTTCGAACTTGTCGCAGACGTATTTGTGCGCGTCGTACATGATGGCGAAGGCGTGGCGGAAGTTTTGCACCGCCAGCGCCAGTTCCTCTGGCGGATTGGCAAACAGGGGCTTGAGCTGGCGCATTGTTTTCTTCACCAAAAAGTCGTGGTCCTGTGCCCACAGACCGCTGAACCCTTCGCTGGCTTCAAACATGTTGGGGCGCACGTAGCCATCGTACGCCGCCTGGCTGAAGCCGCCGGTAAGCTTGAAGGTGACGGAGACGCCCCACATCAGGTAGGTGGCCTCGTCGATTGAGGCGCGGGCAGCGTTGAGATCGCCTGCGTCTACCTGCTTTTGCAGCTTGTCGCAGATGAGAATGAGCGACTGTACATAGGCAAAAAAGAGGTGGTGCCCCACCTGCCAGCGCTGTCGCGCGTGATCGAGCTCTTGCATGTTTAGCATAATTTTTTCCTTGGGAACTTACTCGTTCCCACGCTCTGCGTGGGAATGCCATTTGCAGCGCTCCGCGCTGCGAGTGGGACGCTGGAGCGTCCCGAACTTCATTCCACGCAGAGCGTGGAACGAGTTGGTCAAAGATTAAACTGGCGCAGGCTGGTTTCCAGGGCAATGCGCAGCAGGGGCAGCTCGATGACGGTGAGGGTGTGCGGCGGTTTTTGCAGGTCGAGCAGCACGTTGCGGTACGCTTGCAGCAGCCCGTGCAGAAAGGTCAGCCCGCTTTGCTCACTGCTGCGGCTGACGTTGAAATAGCTGTCGTAAACGTCGAATTTGTGGACGTTGGCGGGGGTGGTGGGTACGGCCGTTTCCTCCCCCAGCACCTCAATCGCCTCATCCAGTGCCAAAATCGTTTGGTCCGGCGGGGCATCCAGCGGCAGGTGGATGATTTTTTGCAGAGCGGTGCGCTGAACGGCCGTTAACTTTGTCTCCTCCGGCGCACCCGCCAACGTTTCCGGTAGGGGCAGGCGCAGTTCCGGGCCAGCATCGGGCGGGAGGGGATTTTGGGTGATGAGCGCGTGCCAGTTTTGCACCAGCTCGGCCAGTTCGTCCCGCGTGTAGCGGCTTTCCACCTCGGCCAGGGCGGCGCTGGCTTCGGCGGGTGTGGGTGTCAGGGTGCCTGCCAGCACTTCCAAATCGTAGAC
>CAUJGI010000364.1 GCA_963169155.1 Chloroflexota bacterium | reverse complement strand
AGCCCGGCACAAGTTTGTCGGCTTCTTCGAGCATCAGCTGCACTTCCCACGGCTCGATGGCAAAGTGTTCCGGGTCAGGCACCGCTTCATCCGTGGTGCCGATCACCGAAACGGTGTGGATGGGCACAATAATGTCACCGTCGGCGGGCATCTTGCAGCGGTTCACCACCGTGTTGATGATCCGGTAGCTGAGGGCCACCATGGTGCCCTTGCCCGCCCGCACGTTCACCTCCACACCGCCCGTGTGGGCAATTTTGCCCGCCCACGCCCCGGAGGCGTTCACCACCATATCGGCCAGGATGGTGACATCTTCGTCCTGCACCAGGTCATGGCAAACCGCCCCGATGATGCGGTCGCCTTCGCGAATGAGGGTTTTGACTTCGTGGTATGTCAGAATTTGCGCGCCGTACTGCCGCGCCCCTTCGGCCACCACCTGCGTCGCCAAAAACGAGTCGGCCGAACCATCCGGCACGCGGAAGCAGCGGCTGATGTTGGGATTCAGATGCGGCTCTTCGCGCAGCATCTGGGCCACGGGAATTTCTTCGCAGGGCACGCCGGTGTCGCGGCAGCCCTGCATAAATTTGTCGCCAAAGGCCGGGTCATCCCAGGGGGTACAGACAAAAAAGCCGCTTGTGTCTTCCAGACAGTGCGGCATAATTTTGCGAAGGATCACATTTTCTTCGATACATTCGGTCGCGGCTTTGGGGTCTTTGACCACGTAACGGCCGCCGCTGTGCAGCAAACCGTGGTAACGGCCGGTGGTGCCGTGGGTCAGGTCTCGTTTTTCTACCAGGATGGTCTTGAATCCCCGCTGCGCCAGATCATAAACGACACCGGTCCCTGTGGCCCCGCCACCAACAACCAGAACTTCTGTCTCTATTTTGCGCATGTTGTTTTCTCTTCCTTAACGCCAACACAAGGCACAGTCCCTTTTTAACGGGAATCTGCGCAAGAAAAGGAGGTGTGTAATTTGAATGACAGGGGAGGCAGCGCTACGGCCGTTTTTCGCAAAAACACACGTGCAGTCCGGTCCATCTCGCTGGCCAAACTCTGTTGCCAGGAACGCCTTAAGGGGCAGGCGTCCGTTTGGTGAAGCTCCTTTGATATTACGCCACTGAGTAATTTTGTCAACTTAAATCATCCTATTCCAAATGATTTTAATCACCTGCTGCCCAATACCATTTGTCACCATTTACCCAGGGGGGCGGCGAGTTTTCTTGTGAGAATATTTTGTTAGGGTAAGACTACCTCAAGCAGTGACAGGGGCGTGGAGTAATGGCGGCCAACGGCCGTCTGCAAGTTAGTTCTCAGGAGTTTTTCGCAAAATGCAATCCTTACAAGGCTCAATCCTGGTTGTCGATGACAACGCCGTCATCCGGCAAATAATGAAACTGGCGCTGGAACAAAATCATCATCATGTGACGATGGCCAATGATGGCCAGGAAGCCATCGAGCTGATGGAAAAACATTATTTTGACTTGATTTTGCTCGACATTATGATGCCCAAGATGAACGGCTTCCAGGTGTTGGAACATATGGCCAAAGTGCCCGAGCTGGCGCAAATCCCGGTCATTGTGGTGTCCGCCGACGGCCAGGTAGACAACGCCATTCGCTGCATTCAGCTGGGCGCGGAAGATTACCTGGTGAAGCCACCCAACCAGACCCTGCTGCGCACGCGGGTAAATGCCAGCCTGCGTAAAAAGTTTTTGCACGATCAGGAGCAGGCGCACCAGGCCGAAATGGAGCGCATGTATGAAGCAGTGAAGGCAGCCAATCAAGCCAAAACCGAGTTTGTCGCCATGGCGGCACACGAGCTGCGCAACCCGCTCAGCCAGATTGCCACAACCAACGCCTTGTTTAGCCGGGTAGGTGAACTCAATCCCACACAAACCCAGCTGCTGGAAAAGGTCAACTTTAGCCTGGAGCGCATGAAGGCGCTGATTGTGGACCTGGACGACATTTCCCGCCTGGAAACAGGCAACATGCGGGTTGTGCTCCAACCATTAGACCTGCAGGAGCTTATCTATAAAACAGCGGACAGTCTGCAGCAAGACGCGATAAGCCGCAGCCATTCCCTTACTCTGAATGTGCCACCCAATTTGCCGTTGGTCTGTGCCGACCGGGAGCGGATGGTTCAGGTATTAACCAATTTGATGGGCAACGCGTTGAAATACACTCCCAACGGCGGCCAGATTACGGTAACGGCCGTTCACCACAGCCACACCAGCACCGTTCACGTCACCATACGGGACACAGGGCTGGGCATTCAGGTGGATGAGCAGAAGCAAATCTTTACCAAGTTTTTCCGCTCCGGTGACACCGACGTACGCGCCCGACCCGGCACGGGCCTGGGGTTGTACATCACCAAGTCACTGGTAGAGATGCAACACGGCCGTATCTGGTTCGACAGTAAATATGGCCAGGGCACTCAATTCCACTTCACCTTGCAGGTGGCAGATGAGGCGGCCAAAGTGGAGCTGGTTTCAGATGCGGCCGTTTCTGGTTAACCGTTAGCCCGGTTACAGCCTCAAAAACAAACGTCCCAACGCCACAAAAGCGGCCAGCAAACCCAGAATAACGTTGGGCACCAGCATCGGCATTTCACTCCGCCGAAGGTGTGTCACCGCCGCGCCGATCATAGTCAAAACCAGACCGATGGCGGCAACCCCGGTTAACACGGGCAAAATGCCCAGGGCCATAGGCAAAACAAGGCCAATCGCCCCCAAAACCTCTAGCCCCCCAATCAAACGAATCGTATTCGGCGCAAAATCTTCCACCCAGGCCATATTGGTTGCCAATTTTTGCTTGGGTTGGGTCAATTTCATACCACCCGCCATCAAGAAAGCCAACGCCAAAAGTCCTTGCACGATCCACAAAGCAATATTCATTTTCCTCTCCATGTTTGAACGTAAATAAATGGACTTAAGTCCGTTTTGCAACTTTAACGGACCCTGGTCCATCTGTCAACAAAAGAAATAGAGGCGCAGCATCACGAAGGAAGATCCACCGATTTCGCCAATTGCCCTGAGTGCTTTGTTAGGCAATTTTGTTAGTAAATTTTTTGGCAAAACCCACAAAGCTTCCAGTGCTCTGATTGGTTTTGCCTTGTAAAAGAATTTAGCTAACAGAGCACTGAGCATCTTATCGGCAAAATTTTTGTGATCTGGGGATTACACTTTGTTTTCACTTTTGCGTTGCCGGAAAATTTTGCCACAGATGGGTGTGTAGCTGTGTCCTATTTTCAGGGGGAAGTGGGCAGTCGGTTCAAAGCCAAGTAAGATCGCACCCAATTGGGTCAACAAAATGAAGATAAATGTTGGTAGCTGGTGGTTCGTACTAGCCGCATTGACGAAGAAGATGACATGCGTGGTACGCACCACCATAAATGAGAATTTGTAGCCCGATTTGGTAAGTCGGGCGGCGGTTCACCAAACCGCTCTACATTTTTAGTGGAGACAGCGATGAGTTCTTACCTGGTTTTAGTTATTTTAGCCGTGATCGGCGGCGTGGCGGTGGTGCTGCAAGCCCAGTTCATGGGCGTTTTGGACCAGAATTTGGGCACGATTGAAAGCGTGTTTATCACCTACGGCAGCGGCGGCCTGGTGGTGGGGCTGACCATGCTGGCGCTGCGCGGCGGCAACCTGGCAGCGTGGCGCGCCGTGCCGCCCCACATGTTCATCACCGGCCTGCTGGGGCTGGTAATTGTGGGCACGATTGGCTACGTTACCCCCAAGCTGGGGCTGGTGACGGCGTTCACCATTTTGATTGCCACCCAGTGTGTCTTGGGCGGCATTATTGATCATTTTGGCTGGTTTGGGGCGGTGGTACGGCCGTTCGAGCCCACCAAATTGCTCGGTGTTGGCGTGCTGCTGCTGGGGGTCTGGCTCATCATCCGCAATTAAAAACAGTGTATACTGTCACGGTAATCGTGATCAATTATTGGCAACCAGTCATTGACATAACCAGCCAAGAAATCCTGTGGACTTTACTTCTCGGTAATGTGAACTTAAATGAAAAAAGGATTTGGCCCCTTCTTACAATTGCTGTTTGGCACTCTGCTTGTAGCTGCTGGCATCTTTGCCGGCATGTATTTATGCTATCTGCCGCTTAGAGCGTCTTTGGGAGAGAGTTTCACAATGAAGGAAATGTATTTCCCAGACAATCCGCCAGAAAATGTCCCACCTCGGACGATCGTAACAACCAGTAATCTCGACGTACTTTGGGTTAAAGAGAATATTGATAATCCGCATAACGTGTATGTAGAGCTGTTTATTCCTAATGAAGACTCACTTATTTTCTGGTCACCCCATTCAGAATCGTTTGTTTTCTGGTCACCCCAGTCAGAATCGCTCATCGCTTTGGACTTCGCAACAGGAGATGTTTTATGGGAAACGGCCGTTCCCCATGTTGGCGATATGGGCCTATACAATGGCCACTTTTATATCTCTTCAAGTGATTGGCTTGATAGGTTACAGAGTGCTCCAAAAGATTCGGATGGCTCATTTAATCGTTGCTCTTTTGCAGGGCAGGTTACGGGGGTAGCAATTGATGTGGCAACAGGCGGCCAAACATGGGCGTATTCTTATTGGGGTGCCAACGAGTATGATCTAATT
>CAUJGI010000363.1 GCA_963169155.1 Chloroflexota bacterium | reverse complement strand
GGCTTTGACCTGGAAGAAATGCTGTTTGACCAGCAGGGCAACCTGCCGCTGGACATCGATCCCAAGCTGGCCTGGGCCGAGGCGAACTTGCAGCACGCGCCAGTAGAGCTAAACCGGGCCGCGCCGGAAGAACTGCTGCGCGTGCCGGGCATTGGCCCCAAGGGCAGCCAGACTATCGTGCAGGCCCGGCGGCACGGCCGTTTGCAAGAGCTGAACCATCTGCGCCAGCTGGGCATTGCTACAAAGCGCCTGGCCCCCTACGTGTTGTTGGACGGAAAACGGCCGTCCTTCCAGCTTCCCCTCAAGATTTAAGGTGGTTAGTGGCTGGTGGCTAGTGGTTCGTACCAGTTACTCGCCACTCGCGCACGCCCTCTCCTGGCAGAAATACCAAAACGGCCGTCGCGAATCTCCTGCAAAAGCGGGTACAATTGCCCCATGAAAGTTGTGCGCATACTCTTCTGGATGGGTTTGATGGTGTGGTTGGCGGCGTGCGGTGGTGAGGCGGCAACGGCCGTTCCCACCCCTAACGATGGTTCGCCACCGCCGACCGGCTCTCTGTTTTACATTTTGCAAGAAACCCGCCGCCAGGCGCTGCTGCGCTACGATTTGGCCACTGGCACCAGCCAAACGCTGTTTGAAGTGCCGGAAAACGCCTGGCTCAGCCACATGGCCGCCGCCCCCGACGGCAGCCAGATTGCCATGACCTACGCCCCCTCGCCCGGCGCAAACGAAATCCAGTTTGGCTACACCAGCCTCTACCTGCTTCTGGCCGATGGCCGCAGCGAACCGCGCCTGCTCATCGAGCGCCGCGCTGAGCAGGAGGTGTTTTTTAACCCCACCTGGTCGCCCGACGGCCGTCAGCTTTACTTTTCGCACGTGATGCCGCTGGATCCGGACAGTTTTACCTACACCACCATGCTGGAGCAGTTGGACATGACCACCGGCGAAAGCACCGTGTTGGCCGAGGATGCTATCTGGCCCAGGTTGTCGCCCGACGGCCGTCTCCTGGCCTACATTCACATCGATCGGGATTCGCTGGCGGCCGAGCTGGTGCTGGCTACCAGCGACGGTCGCAACGCTGCCGTCTTGATTCCGCAGGACCGTTTTGTGACGCTGGACACGCCTTTCTTTTCGGCGGATGGGCAGTGGCTTTATTTTTCGGCGGTAAGCAACCAGACCAGCTCGGCCAAATGGTGGGAGCGGCTGCTGGGCATTGAGGTGGCGGCCGCGCACAATCTGCCGTCGCTCTGGTGGCGGCTGCCGGTGACGGGTGGCGTCCCGCAGCAGCTTACCACGGAAGCGCAGGTGGGGCAGTATGGCGTGGTGTCGCCCGACCGCCGTTTTGTGGCCTTTAGCTCGCGGTCCGGCATTACCCTTATGCAGCCCGACGGCCGTAATCAGCGCCCGCTGCTCACCCTGTCCGCCGCCGATTCCCTTAGCTGGAGCCCCTGATGCCACCCACACGCTTTATCGGTGAACCGATTACGGTTGAGTTTGACCAGCCACCACTTTTTGCCAAGCAGCCATCCTGCCCGCCGCGCTTTGTTTGGGGAAAGACGTCATTTGAAGTTGTGGCTAATTTACAGGAATGGCGCGACTACGGCCGTCGCGGACGAAGGGCCAACAACATGCGGCCAGAAAATCTGCTCAAGGCGGCCAAACGAGGCTCGTGGGGCGTGGGGCGGTATTATTTTCGGGTGCAGGTGGGGGACGGCCGTATCTTCGAAATTTACTACGACCGCGCCCCCCAGGGGCAGGAAAAGCGGCTGGGGAGCTGGTTTTTGAACCGGGAGATTTTGCCAGACGGACCGGATGAGGAGTAAAAAGTGAAAAGTAAAAAGTGAAAAGAAAAAACCACTTTTCACTTTTTACTTTTCACTTCCCCTACTTCTTCCCAAACAGGTTATCCAACAGATTGGCCGCCTGGTTGGTGGCGGCGGGGTTTTCCACCAGTTTATCCAGCTGCCCCGCCAGGGGAGCGGGCAGTTTATCTTTCAAAAATTCCAACACCGCTTCGGCCGCCTTTTGGGCCTGCGCCTCTGGTAAACCAGTTTTCTCTGACACGCGTTTCACTAATTCATCCATCATCAAACTCCTTTTGTGTGCTGCTAGACAGTCACTTGCCACTTTTCACTTGCCACTTTTTACTTTTCACTACTCCCCGCCTCCCCCATCTCCCACCACGCGTCATGCCGCTCCCGCACTGTCACCGGCCGCTCCAGCTCGGCCAGAACGTCCAGCACGTAGCGCTGCTGGCGCATGCCCACAAGCACGCTGCTGACCCCGGCGCTGCTGCGTAGAGCGCGGACGGCCGTCTGGCTCAACGTCTTGGCCTGCCATTCTGGATCAGCGGTGACGGCAGTTGCCTGGATGCGCGCCGTTCGTTTGGCGGCCTGCTCCTGGTAAAACGCGCTCAGGGCAGCCAGAAGGATATTGGCCGCCTCCACGTACGCGTCGAGCCACAGAGCCGTCTCAGCGGGCAAATCAGGGCGGTTGGACAGG
>CAUJGI010000362.1 GCA_963169155.1 Chloroflexota bacterium | reverse complement strand
CGCCGGAGGTTTCGCCATCGTCGCCCAAAACAACCTATGAAACGTAAAACGTGAAACGTGAAAATGCTCTCCTCACGTTTCACGTTTCACGCTTTTCTCTACCGATAACCGTCCACCGTTTACCGACAACCGCTTACCGACTCCCCCCCTCATCCACTAAACTCTGGCTGGGCGCGGGCCGGTAGCCGTTGTTGTACACCGGCAGTGAAATGGCGAAGGTACACCCTTCCCCCTGCTGGCTGATGCACCAGGCGCGCCCGCCGTGCCGCTCGGCAATAGAGCGCACGATGGCCAGACCAAGGCCTGACCCCTTGATTTTTTCCGTGCCGCGCTGCTTGACGCGGTAGAACTTCTCAAACAGGCGCATCTGGTCTTGTTTGGGAATGCCGGGACCGCTGTCTTGCACGCTCAGAACCAGCTCGCCGTTTTTCTGCTCGGCGCGCAGCCACATCGGGCCACTGTTCGGGGCGTATTTGATGCCATTGCCCAGCAAATTGGTCAGCGCCTGACGAATAAGGGAGCCATCACCGGTAACGGTGGACACATCGTCGGGAACATCCACATGCAGCTTAATGCCCGCCAGGTGCGCGTGCTGCCAATACTCCTCAGCAATGCTTTCCAGCAGCGGCTTCACATCGATGCGTTCCTGAGCCAGGTCAACACCAGCCTCTATGCGGCCCAAATCGAGCAAATCGTCCACCAGCTGCGACATCTGGTCGATACCCGTGAGGATTTTATCCAGGTATTCGTGCTGCTTAGGGCTGAGCTCGTCCACCATGGGCACCATGGTGGCGTAGCCGCGCATGTAGGTGAGCGGGCTGCGCAAATCGTGCGAGACGGTGGCGACAAACTCGGACTTCATCTCATCGATCTCTTTGAGATGCGTAATATCGCGCAAAACGGCAACCCGGCCGAACACCTGCCCCTCGTTGCTGATGATGGTGGAGGCGCTGGCGTAGTAGATGGCCCCATCGGGCATGGGCACTTCCAGGTTGCGCGTGTGTTCTTCCTGCCCGGTGAGCGCCTTAACCAGCTCTTGCGACTCGATCACCTTGGCCACGGGGCGGCCAGTGACCTTGCTGGCACTGAGGTTGAAGATGCGCTCGGCGGCGCGGTTGATGAGCAGGATGCGCTCGGTCTGGTCCGTGACGATGACGGCGTCGGTGGTGCTGGCCAGCACGGCGGCCAGGCGGCGGCGGCCCCCTTCGGCCGTCGCAAAGAGGCGGGCATTTTCCACGAGGACGGCCGTTTGGCTGGCCAATGTCACCAATAAATTACGCTCAGAAATATCGTAGCTGTGTGCCTGTCGATACCCCAACCAGAGGATGCCCTGGAAGCGGTCATGCGAGTAGAGCGGAATGGCCACCAGTGCCGGCACCGGCGGTTCGTCGTCGCGGTCCAGCTCCAGTGCAGCGCGGATCTGGTTGGGCGTAGCCAGCATCAGCTCCTGCAAGTGGCGCAGGCGGGTCATGATGGGCCGGTCCAGCGCCTTCATCGACTCGGCGGCCGGGCCTTCACCAAAGGAGAGCGGGTTGCCGCCGCTGGGGTTTAGCACCACGGCGCGCGCCCCGGCGGCACCCGTGCCGCGCAGTGCGCCGCGCAAAATGGCCGGAATGCCCTGGTTCAAATCGATGCTGGTGGAAACATCATGGCTGGTGCCCAACAGCAGGGAGAGATCGTTGAGCTGCTTGCGGGTAGCCCGCTGCATCTGGATAAACGCCTGGTTCAGTTCACCAATTTCATCTTCGCGCTGCTCCAATTCGGTGGCGGCCCAACTGCCCCCGGCGGCCATTGTTTTGCTGGCGGCCACAATTTTGTTGATCGGTTGGGTAATGTCGCGGCCCAGCAGGGCGACGTTGGTGTAGAAGAGGGCGGTGCCCAGGACCAGCACCAGCAGCAGCGGCCAGCCGATGCGCAGCGCCTGCCCCAGCACAATTTCGTAGGGAACGGCCGTCACCACCGTCCAGGCGGGTTCAGTTAACGTCTCGGCGTAAATCAGTTCGCGCGTGCTGCTGCCCTGCACCCAGCCGCGATAAGCCGTGCCCGTTTCCGTACGGGTCAGCCAGAGGCGGCGAAGGTCATCTTCTGGCCCTGGCCACGCGGTGCGAATGAAGGCGTCTTGCGGGTGGGCCATGATTTGCGCCTGCTCGTTCACCAGGAAGCCAGTACCACCGCCTACGGTGCCTTGAAGCCCCACCAGCAGTTCATCCAGGCTAAAGTTGGCCAGCCGCCCGATGAGGACAACGGCCGTAGCGCCATTTTGGGCCGCCATCGGCACCACCAGACTGAGCACCTGCTCCGAAGTGGGCATGTTGGCCAGGGCCACATTTTTACGCGCCGGGGTAAAGGCCTGGTCCACGGCGCTGGCTTCGTCTGGGGCAAGTTCTGGGACATCACCGGGAAGCTCGGGGAAAACGGCCGTTACTTCCCCACCCTCATTGACCAGCAGCAGCTGCTGGTAGGTGCGAGCATTACGCTGGTACAGTTCGGCCAGCGCTTCGCGGGCCACCGTTGGGTTATTACTCAACAGTGCCGCCTGATCGGCTTCAAACAGGGTGAGCTGAGCGTCCAGCTGATTCACAAATTGGGGAATTTCTTCGGCAACCACCCTGGCGTTAAAAGCCATCTGGTTCACCACCAACCGGGTGGAGACAGAGATGGCCAGGTTGTACACCACGGTGATGGACAGCAAAATGAGCAGGGCGGCAAATGCAAAGAAGTTTAGCTGCAAGCGCCGCTGCAGGCTGCGCCGGGTGGGCGGCGGCACCAGGGGCTGCGACGGCCGTAAATCTGGCACGCTGCGCAAAATAAAGGTCACCACACCGCCAGCAATCAACCCTTCCGACAGCCGGGGCAAAAAGTTGGCCGTGGCCACCACCAGCGCCTGGTCCAGCGCCGACAGGCCCGAAACGGCCACCACCGTAAAGATGGCTATGCCGCTCAGAAGAGTCAGCAGCAGGCCACCAACGAGGCCCACAACCCAGGGCTGACGCAGCCAATGGTAGAGCTGCCCGGCGTAGCGCTGCTGCAGGAGGTAGGCAAGGGCAACGGCCGTAAACGCCCCCCAGAACATATCAAACGGCTGGTGCGTCTGCCCCAGGCTGATGCCGAGCCCGGTGAGGGCACCCACCCAAAATGCTCCGGCGGGACCCACCACAACCCCCGCCAGCAGCAAGGGAATGGCGCTCAACAAAACGGCCGCACTGTCCGGCAGTTCGGCTGAAGGAGGGAGGGCAAACGGTAAATGAAGGGGCAGCAGTTGGCTGGTGAAGATACCGGCCAGCGACAAAGCAACCGTCCACATCCATTGTTGGCGCGAAAACCGCTGCAGGTTGGGACGAAAACGGTGGGCTAGATAAACAAAAAGAGCGATACAAAAGAGCAAAAGCAGGTAGCCAACCGCACGGTTTGGCAGGTTAAGCGACAAATCCCTACTTACACCCCACAGATTTACGGGCATAGGTTTATTCTCTTCACGCGGAGACCCAAGGCCTCTCTTGAGCTAACGGAACACTTCTCGTCGCTTACTTTACAATAACGATACAGCGGCATGATTATAGCATGCGCCCATAGGCATAGCAATCAACCGCCCCGAACCAGCCCCTAGCCGATAGTCATAGGCGCGCCAAGAGGTTGCCATTTACTCCGTTGTCAACTATTATCCCGATGATGAGTTCTCGCCGCCGTACATATCTAATTTTGATTGGAATTATACTGCTAACTGTGCCCTGCTATATCGCTGGCGTTGTGCTGTTGGTGATAGCGCCAGACACCCCGGTGAGCGATTTACCGCCTACGCTGCCCGTTGTTGTTTCGCCAACGCCTTCTAACACAACAACGCCCATATTGGAGCCGGGAACATTAACGGCCGTTCCTACCAGCACTGCCGGAACACCCACTCCCAGCGCCACCCTGCCGCCCACGCCCGATCAGTTTGTCACCCCCACCCTGCTGCCCACATTCACGCCCACTGAAACGGCCACGGCCACCGGGACGGCCACAGCCACGGCAACGGGCACAGCCACCAGTACCGCTACGGCCACGGCCACCGAGGCGGCAACCGCCACCAGTACCGCCACCGCAACCGAAGAGGCAACCGCCACCCCCACGGCCACAACGGCCGTCCCCACCGCCACGGCCACCGAGGAAGCCACCGCTACCGAAGCCGCACCGCCTACGGAAACAGCAACCACAGAAGCCAGGCCGGAACCTTAAACCGGCCAGAAGAGAGAGTGCCTATGGATACCTTCAAACTCCTGCAAACATTAACCGAAACTCCCGGACCCTCTGGCAATGAGCAGGCCATTGCCCGCGTGGTAGAAGAGTGGTGGCAGCCGTATGCCAGCCGCTTTGTGCGCGACCACGTCGGCAATCTGATGGCCATCAAGGAGGGCAGCGGCCCATCCCCGCGCCGCTCGATTTTGCTGGCCGCCCACATGGACGAAATTGCCCTGATGGTCTTCCAAATTGTGTCCTACAACGGCAACGGCTTTTTGCGCGTGAGCAATGTGGGCGGCGTGGACATTCGCCATTTGTACGGGCAGTTGGTGGTGGTACACGGCCGTAACAGAAATTTCCACGGCGTGCTGGGCAGCCTGCCCGGGGCCATGCTGCCGGAAGATCGGCGCGACAAGCCATTTGGCTACGAGGAATTGGTGGTGGATGTTGGCCTGCCGCTGGCGGAAGTCGAGGCAGAAATTTCGGTGGGTGACTTTATCAGCTTTCGCCAGCCGCTGCGCAAACTGCTAAACGGCCGTATCGCCGGGAAAGCGCTGGACAATCGCGCCTCCGTCGCCGCCGTCACCCTTTGCCTGGAGTACCTGAGCCAGCGCAGCCACAGTTGGGACGTGGTTGCCGTGGCCACCGTGCAGGAAGAAACGCGCCTGCTGGGGGCGTTCACCAGCGCCCATTCGCAGCAGCCAGACGCCGCTATCGCTATCGACGTGACCTTTGGCAAAGGCCCAGGGGCCAACGACAGCGGCACATTTGAAGTGGGCGGCGGGCCGGTGCTGGACCTGGGACCCAACGTGCACACCGGCATGTTTAAGGCGCTCAAGAAAACGGCCGAATCCCTGGAAATGACCATCGATACCGGCACACACGGCCGGGCCAGCGGCACCGACGCTTTCGGCGTACAGGTCGCCCGCAGCGGCATCCCCACCGGGCTTATTTCCATCCCCCTGCGCTACATGCACACGATGGTGGAATCAGTGGCGCTGAAGGATGTGGAGCGATGCGGCCGTTTGATGGGTGAGTTTATTGCCCAGCTCGACGATAAATTCCTGGACAATCTCGCCGCTGGCATGATGGAAGAAGAGGACGAGAAACAGTAATCGGTGAACGGTAATCGGTAAACGGATTACCGACAACCGATTACGGATTACCGACCACGGATAACCGATATGAACGAACTACTCAAAAATCTAACTGAAGCCGTTGGCGTGTCTGGCGAGGAGAAGGAGGTGCGGCGGCTGATTCGCGACCTTATCGTCGACCACGTGGACGAATGGCACGTTGACGCGATGGGCAACCTGATTGCCCTGAAAAAAGGCACCGGCGCAGTGAACCTGCGCGTGATGGTCGATGCCCACATGGACGAGGTGGGACTCATCGTCATCGATTACGACAGCAACGGCACGCTGAAATTTAGCGGTGTGGGCGGCTTTGACGACCGCGCCCTGCTGGGCAAGGTGGTCCAGGTGGGTTCCAAGAAGATCACCGGCGTCATTGGTGCCCGGCCCATCCATCTGCTGAACGCCAGCCAGCGCAGCAGCGTGGTGAAGATGGACGACATGCGCATCGACATCGGCGCGAAAAACAAGGATGCCGCCAGCGCCAAGATTAACATAGGCGACCGGGCGGCCTTTGTAACGGAGTATGAGGAGCTTGGCCTGACCGCCATCGGCAAATCGTTTGACAACCGGGCGGGCTGCGCAGCGTTGGTGGAACTTTTGCGGGAACGGCCGTATCCCTTTGATCTCATCGCCACCTTCACCGTGCAGGAAGAGGTGGGGCTGCGCGGGGCCACCACCGCCGCCTACGGCGTCCAGCCCGATGTGGCCCTCATTTTGGAATGCACCCCCGCCTACGACCTGCCCAACAAAGACGACGTCAGCCCCAACGTGGCGCTGGGCGAGGGGCCGTCCATTTACGTCATGGACAGCGGCACGCTGCAAGACCCGCGCCTGGTCAGCCTCATCACCCAAACGGCCGCCGACAACAACATCCCATTCCAGATTCGTCGTCCGGGTGGTGGGGGAACGAATACGGCCGTTATTCAGCGCGTGCGTGGGGCTATCCCGGCCGCCACCATCGCTGTACCCGGCCGTTATGCCCATACTCCCACCATGATGATCAATCTTGACGATTATGCAAATGTGGTCAAGCTGGCTAAAGCGACGCTGTTGAATTTAACTGAGGATATTGTGAAACGTAATTGAGTAATCAGGTAATTGGGAAATTACCCACTTACCTGATTACTTAATTACCGTTCAGACACCCACCCAAATTTTCGAGGACAGAATGAACGATTTAATCAAAAAACTGGTAGAAGCATACGGCCCATCTGGCTTTGAAGATCATATGCGGGGCCTGATCCGGCCCGAAATTGAAGCATACGCCGATGAAATTTCGGTGGATGCCATGGGCAACCTGATTGCGCGCAAGAAGGGCAGCGGCGACGGCCTCAAGGTAATGATTGCCGCCCACATGGACGAAATTGGCCTGATGATTTCGCACATCACCGAGGATGGCTTTTGCCGCTTCACCAATATCGGCGGCATTTACCCGCATACGTTGTTGGGCAGCCGGGTGCAGTTTGAAGACGGCCGTATTGGCATCATTTACAGCGACCGCATCACCGACCGCAGCAAAATTCACGGGCTGGACAAACATTACATCGACGTGGGCGCCAGCAGCAAGGCCGATTGCCCGGTGAGTGTGGGCGATGCCGTAGGCTTTGTGCGGGAGTTTGTGGCCCAGGGCAAAATGCTCAGCGCCAAAAGCATGGACGACCGCATTGGCTGCGTGGTGGCCATCGAGGCAATGAAACGGCTAAAGAAAACGCCGCACGACGTCTACTTTGTCTTTAGCGTGCAGGAAGAGGTGGGTACACGCGGTGCGGAAGCAGCCGCCAACAAAATTGATCCCGACGTGGGCATTGCCCTGGATGTGACCCTGGCGGGCGACACCCCCGAACCGACGCCCATTGCCGTGAGTCTGGGCAAAGGCACGGCCATCAAAGTGAAAGACAGCGGCATGATTGCCCACACCGGCCTGGTGCGGACGATGAAAAAGCGCGCCGAAGCGGCCAACATTCCTTACCAGCTGGAAGTGCTCACCGGCGGCACCACCGACGCCCGCCCCATCCAGATTGCCAATGGTGGCGCGGCAGCGGGCTGCATCTCCATCCCCTGCCGCTACGTGCACTCGCAAAGCGAAACCGTGCACGCCGACGATGTAGAAAACTCGATCAAGCTGCTCGTCGAAATCCTGTCCCAACCAATCGACCTTTAAGAAAAATTGGGCGAGGTTCAGAAATCGAAGAAACTTGCTTGACAGTTTGTAGAGCGATTTTATAAATCGCTCAGAGAACGATTTGCAAAATCGTTCTACAATTTGTAAAGCTGGCTTCGGGTCAAAATGAACCATGC
>CAUJGI010000361.1 GCA_963169155.1 Chloroflexota bacterium | reverse complement strand
GCTGGTCGGGCACAAATTTGCAGCACCAATTCGCTAAGCCGCAGATCGTCTTCCGGGCTGCTGTTCTGGCTGAGGGCGGCGGAAGCGGTGAGCAGCTCCTGCGAAAAGTGGGCATACAGTTCGTGCGGGTTTACCCGGGTGCGGAAGAAATTGGTGGGCATCGGCGGGCCAGCCAGCTGCATGCCGTGCTGCAGCATATCCAGTGCCAGGTGGGGGTTAAATTCCAGGTGGCGGCGCAGCGCCTGTCTTGTCGCTACCAGCGGCGGCTGCTTGAGGGCTGTTTTGTGCTGCTGCCACAGCGGGTGGAAACTGCTGCGTACCGTGTGCATGTTGGCGTCTGGGCTGATGACGAGCAGGAGGTTGGCGGGAGAAACGGCCGTTCTTGGTGACCGCGCTGCCTGGCGGCCAAATAAAAATACGGCTTCGAGCTGGGGGCCTAAGTCGGCGGCCAGCGATTGAGAGATTGTGTTGAGGGCCGGATTCATAGGACGCATTATACTTTGCTCACACTGGTGGGGGCAATATGCAACCTGAAGTGGACAGGGTTTTCAGTAGTAAAAATTAATGGGACGCAGATAAACGCTGATGACGCAGATAAAAGAATCCGCGTTTATCGGCGTTCATCGGCGTCCTGTTTTCTCTGAAACGTTCGACTACTGAAAAACCAGGCTGAAGCGGATTAGCTTTAGCTTGAACATGTTTGGCAGGTATAATGTGGCCTGTTTAATAAGCTAACAGGCAGCAAAAGGAATTTTATGCGTATTTTTATCACGGGCGCAACGGGGTTTGCCGGTTCCCACCTGGTAGAAGAGCTGCTGGCAGCAGGGCATACCGTCTGTACGCTGGTGCATGAAGCTACCAGTCACCAGCAGCTGCGGCAGGACGACAATCTTACGCTGGTCGCCGGGGATTTGCTGGATGCGGCTTCGCTGGCAACGGCCGTCTCCGCGGCCCAGCCCGACATGGTTTACCACCTGGCCGGTCAGGCGTATCCGGCGCGCTCCTGGCAGCAGCCGGGGCTTACCCTGGCGGTGAACAGCGTCGGCACGGCCAATTTGCTGCATGCGGTGGTGCAATACGGCCGTCCGCGGGTGCTCATTGTCTCCAGCGCCGAGATTTACGGGCAAATCCGGCCCGAAATGCTGCCCATCACCGAGCAAACGCCGCCCGCGCCCAACCATCCGTACGGCGTGAGCAAGTGGATGGCGGGGCTGCTGGTGCCGCTTTATTGGGAACGTTACCAGCTGCCTGTGGTGGAAGCACGGCCGTTTAACCACATCGGGCCGCACCAGGCGCTGGGCTTTGTGGTGCCCGATTTTGCCAGCCAGCTGGCGGCAATCAAGGCGGGGCAGCGAGATAATCGTCTCAGGGTCGGTAACCTGGAGGCGATGCGCGACTTCATCGATGTGCGCGACGTGGTGCGGGCTTACCAGCTGCTGGCCGCCGAGGGCCAGCCGGGCGAGACCTACCTCATTTGCTCGGGCCAACCAGTGAAAATCGAAACGGTTTTGCAGAAGCTGATTGAGATTGCCGGGATTGAGGTGGTCGTCGAGCGCGATCCGGAGCGAATGCGGCCGTCGGACACACCCTGCCTGTACGGCAGCTATGCCAAAATCCAGGCGCAAACCGGCTGGGAACCGCAAATCGGCCTGGAGCAGTCGCTGGCGGATATTTTGCAGGATTGGGCGGGTCGCCTGTAACTGCTCGAACCGAAGGACAACGATTTGGCCAAAAATAAGGAACGTCTGGACAAGCTGCTGGTGGCGCGTGGTCTGGTGGCGACGCGGTCCAAGGCGCAGGGCATTATTCTGGCGGGCGAGGTGCTGGTGGATGGGGCGCGGGTGGATAAGCCGGGAACGGCCGTTTCCACCCAAGCCTCCATCGAGCTAAAAGCGGCGCTGCCCTACGTGGGGCGCGGCGGGTTTAAGCTGGCTGGTGCGCTGGCGGCGTTTGAGCTGGACGTGGTGGGTGCAGTTTGTGCCGATGTGGGCGCCTGCACTGGCGGTTTTACCGACGTCCTGCTGCAAAATGGGGCGGCGCGTGTCTACGCCATTGATGTGGGGTATGGCCAGCTGGATTGGTCGCTGCGCCAGGATGAGCGGGTGGTGGTGATGGAGCGCACCAACGCGCGCTACCTGGAAACCCTGGGCGAACCGGTCGATTTTGTGGCGATTGACGTCTCGTTTATCTCCCTGCGCTTGATTTTGCCCGTCGTGAAGCAGTGGCTGGGGGAAACGGCCAGCATCGTGGCGCTGATCAAGCCGCAGTTTGAGGCGGGGCCAAAGCAGGTGGGGCGGGGTGGTATTGTGAAGGATACGGCCGTACACCGCGCCGTTTTGGAAGAGCTGTGGCACTGGTTTCGTGGCCATGATTTTGGTGTGCAAGGGCTGGTAGCCTCCTCGGTGACGGGAGCCGATGGTAACATTGAGTTCCTGGTCTGGCTAAGGGTGGGCGTGGCGGATGGGGTGGCGGAAACGGCCGTAGACGACGTGTTATCTCACATCGCTTCGGCTGACGGTCCGGTTGATGCGTAGCGTTTAGTGCAGGGTGGACATGTTGGGCATTGCCCCGAGGTGGGTGGGCAGCGGCAAAAAGACACAGAAGGTGGAGCCCAGCCCTGGCTGGCTGTCCACGGTGATGCCGCCCTGATACAGGTTCACGACATCCAGCACGGTGGCCAGACCCAGGCCGCGCCCGGCGGGTTTGGTAGTGAAAAACGGAGAGAAAATCTGCGACAGTTGCTTCTGGCTCATGCCGCAGCCGGTATCGGTGACTTGCAGAAAGATGTGGGGGCCGGGGGCGAGGGAACGGCCGTTGACAAAATGGTGCCGCGCCTGGCTGTCGCGAATCGTTTCCAGCCCGGTGCGCAGCAGCACAATACCGTGGCCGTCCTCAATTGATTCCGCTGCGTTGATAATCAAGTTCATGATAATCTGCTGGATGTGAGCCCGTTTGGCCTCGATGGGCGGAATGTTGGGGGCAAGATCTAGCTGCAGGGATACCCCGTTAAGCAGCGTGGTGTTGAGCAAGCTGATGTTGTCATTCACCAGCTGGTTCAGGTTAATGAGCTCATCCGGCGCGTCGTGCGAATTGGCATAGGTAAGCAGCTGCCGCGTAAGTTCGGCCGCAAATTCGGCCGCTTGCATGGCTTTTTCGATGTGGAGTCGGGCAATGTTGTCTTGGGGTAAGGTGGCCAACGCCAGGGACGTTTGCCCGACGATGCTGGTAAGAAGGTTGCTAAAATCGTGGGCAATGCCGGTGGCCAGGAAACCGATGGTTTCTAATTGTTGTGCCTGAGCGCTAGTATGGGGCAGCGAATTTGGTGACATATCTAACTTTACATGTGCAGACAGTTGAAAGGATACAACTACTAGTTTGCGGACATGGTAACACAATCACCTGTAGTGGCCCTTAGAAAGGACTGCAAAACACCTGTAAAGCAGCTATAAACTGCGTGGGACATCTGGCAAGAAACGGCCGTTGCGGCGTTAATTTGAGGGGGAAGGACCAGCTGAAGTGAGTCGTTGGTTCATGTAGTTGAGCAGTTCAACGGCATGGGGTGTTTCTTTAAGCACCTGCAAACCGGCTATGGCTTCCTGCAAAGTATGTTGAAATTCGGCCGTTTGGCTGCGGGCCTCGTACAAATCGGCCAGGTTGTCCAGAGAATTGGCCCAGTTAAAGATGTCGCCAAACCGGCGATACGCGGTAACGGCTTTGAGGAGCATTTCTTCGGCCGTTTCCCACTCTTCCAGCTGGGTGTAAACCATCCCCAAATTGTTGTAAATACCGGCCAGCTCGGTTGGCTCCTGAATTTGCGAATGCAGCTGCAGCGCTTCCTGCCAGGCGGCCTCGGCCATGTTATAGTTTCCCTGGCTAAACGCCAGGATGCCCAGGTTGTTCTTTAATTGGCTTAAATTATGCACGTCCCCAGAACTGTTCAGCACACCCATTAACTCTCTGGACAACTGGTCAATTTTCCCCCACTCACCAGACTCAGCCCAAATTGCAATAAGTGTAATAGAAGCTTTGGTAAGGAAGGTTGACAAACCTAATCTGCTGTATATTGAGTACGCAGACTGGGCTGATTCCAAGGCTTTGTCCCATTCTCGGGTTCTGCGATAAATATTAGATAAATTCAAGTTTGCATTGGCTAAAGCCAGCTCGTCTCGAGACTGTTCAGCTAAAGCTAATGCTGTTTGGCACAGCTGAATTCCTTCCTCAACTTTACCTTGAATATCTTTTAAAGATGCAAGCATGGCTAACGTTCTGTAATAGCCAGTCCGGTTATCTACTTCTTTATAGCTTTGACTTGCGTTTTGATAGCTTTTTTCTGCATCTTCAAGGTTCCCTTTGTGATAAAGAAGGTCTCCGATTTGTTCCAACAGGCGTGCTTCTTCATTTTTCTTTTTTAACAGGCGGCTGGTATGGAGTGTCTGTCTTAAGTAGACGAGCCAGCGATCCCAGTCTGCATAACCAAAAATAACGGGGTATAAAATCTGCCCTAATCTATAAGCTATATCAAAAGTGTCAGTTGCTTGAAGAGTGGTTTCTAGTGCTCTTAGAAAGTTGTCATAGTCCTCATGAACGAGAGAAACTGGATCTGGGCAGGTTTCAAGTATATTCAGCCAGCGCTGTGCGTTGGCGATCTTTTGTTGCTTTAGTACATTGCGCCATCGAGCCAGATCGGCAATGGCAGGGTACAAGCCCATTATTCCTCCTCAATCAACCGTAACAAAAAGATCTCGGTAAGCCGATGAAGTTTGTATCTTCGTTCAAAAAGATTGCCCGTAATATCAACGAGCGAAGATAAAACCAAGCCAGTAACACTATTGTATACAACAGGCTCATCTAGTTCTGATACAGCCATTAAGTGTTCAATGGTAAAGCCAGATTCCCCGGCTTGTGTGAGACTAATAAGGATAGTTTTGCTATTATCATCGAGCGATTCCCAGATTTCTCTGAAGATGTAGTCAAAGATACCCTCATTTGTTTCGGTCAGCTTTTTAGCAGTAAAGCGACTTAATACGCTTGACAGCGAGTAGAATCGAAGTTGACCAATAATTAGTTTGAGAGCAAGTGGATTCCCGCCAACAACCTTGTAAATTTTCGCAATATCTTCATCTGAGGCTGCCGCCAAATCCGTGAAACCGCCCCGTTTTGCCTCTTGGCGAACTAACTGTAAAGAGGCGCTTTTATCCAGCTCTTTGTGCGAGTAGGAGAAGATTCCGGGTTCGGACAACAATCTGATGCGCGAAGTAAGCAGGAATTTTGCTGGATCTTGCCATTTCTGCAGTTCCGGTATGATACTCCGGTAGTCTGCAACTGTTTCCAAGTTATCTATCACAATCAAGCAGCGCCGATCTTTCATGAACTTGTATAACATTCTCTGCCGCTGCAGTTGTGTGGAGCCATTGCTGGTAGCCAAACTAAACTGATTGCAAAGTTTTTCGATCAGAAGTGGTAGGGTGAGAGCAGGACGGCCGCTTTCAATTTGCAATCGTCCCAACATAGAAAGATGGGTGTGTTTGGCTGTCACCCAGGCGATCTCATCAAACCGCGTTGTTTTAATGGTCTGACGAGTTAAGTAGTCGGCCAGCGCCGTTTTACCAAGTCCGCCGATGCCGTCAATAGAAAGGATAAAATGCTCTTTTTCGCTAAACAAGGCTTCGGTAAGCAACTTCTCTGCGTTGGTAATTCCCACTAACGTTTCATAAGACGGGATGCTGAGACGGCCGTTCATTTTCGCCCGCCATTCGCTGCTTGCTACGTCCTCGAGCTGATTCAATAGATCTGTGAGATGTGATACAGCCTGTCGTTGCCGATAATAAAGCGTCGATTCGGAAATATTTAACCGATTTGCTACCGTTAAAACATCTCGTCTGTTTTCGAATCGTTCTTTTAACAACTCTTCGGCCTCAGGTGAGGCGCTGCGCAGTTGTTCTAGACCATAGCTTAAAATGGCACGATTATTAGCCGCTGGTCCGGCTTCTGCCAGCGTGCTGTAAACATCGTCAGTTTGGGCCAGACCCAGACCCAGGCGCATTTTTGCCAATGGCCAGTAGGGGGTTTCCCCTCCGTGCCACAAGCGCAAAGCAGCTAAAACATCATCCGAACTAATCACGTTTTCCCTCGTTACCTGGTTGCAAGCTCCACAATTTTATGTGCAAATATCTAAATCCCACAGGATCATAAGCTATCTTACCTGCTTTTGAAAATTATTTGCAGGGGGGTTGAAGTCATATTGTAGTCAATTTAAAGTCCATTAGAGCCGATTTTTGATATGGTTGTTTGCAAGTCAATCCTTACGCCCATTCAAAACCAATAGAAGTGGGCAATCATGTGTCTTAACGAGAGGAGGTTCTTCATGACATCAGTAATTAACAACAATAAGGTTGCTTTCTTCTTGCTGGTCTTGGCGATCGTTGGTTTATTAACAATCCTGGCCTTTGCTGTTGTAGCTCAAACAGGGAGCCTGGAAATTGCTAGCGATCCTTCCATTTTGCGCTACTGCGTGTCAAGTGGTGGCGTTTGCACTGGTGGTGCTTAACAACAAAATTAGGGACTTTTCAATTTATTTCGCTTTAGCAAGGTAGTCACCACCTTGTGAGATGTTGGCAACACGAGGAGCAACATGTCCTTACCGTACCGCAATAGCCGAAAGAAAAGATCGCAGAGTTATATCTTGATTGGCGATGGTTTTGATGAATTCGAAGTCATTTACTTTCTGCATAAGTTTCGTCAGGCCGGATTGTCTATTAAGAGTGTGAGCTTGTTTGATAAGCTGGTTTACAGCCGGCAGGGTGTGGGGTTAAAGGCTGACTATGCTCTGGCTGACAAGCCGTTTGATCCCGCTGGTGAAGATTGTTTGCTTATTCTGCCGTCGGGCGGACGGAATGGTGAGGCATTACGACATGATGCCCGGGTGAAATCCTTGCTAATGGAGTTTAACAGCGGCCGGGGCCGTGTGGCCGTGACGGGTAGCAACAGCCATCTGGCGGAAGATGTGGAGCAGGTTTTCTCTGATCGACTGACCTTACACCGGAATGCCGACCAGGGACTTGAGGATTTTGTGAAGTCTCTTACCGAACGCATCGTATACGCGTCGTAGGATGAATAGCTAGAGATTCAATTGCCCTGGTGTTTGTGTTCCCAGGGCTTTTTTTACGGCCGTTTCTCCCCCACCACCCTCACTTCACTCACCCACTTCACCTGCCGCAGCGCATCATCCCGCTCGCTGGGCACAATCAGGCGCACCAGCCCCTGGGCGCAGTTCAGCAGCTGACCATCCATTGCGTAAGCCAGCAGGATCGGGCCTGCCGAATCAGGCTTACGAAGTTCAGTGGCATACACGCGGTTGCCAAAGCCGTCGGCACTGATTACCTCCACCTCGGTCCATGGTTCGGCGCAAAACGCCTGGACCACTGCCAGCAGCGTGGCCCCGGTAAACGTAAAGGGGCCAGACGTGCCATGTCCAGTGCTGACGATGTAGCAGTTGGGCACAGAAACTTCCGGTAAACCTCGCAGCTCAGCCACAGTGACGGGGTGGCTACGGCCGTCTGCCCCCACAAACTGAAACGTTGGGTCATCACCCGGTGGCGCTGGATTGGGTTCGTGGCTGTGCGGCTGCAGCGGATCAGTCGTCTTGTGGTCTCCTGTCATTGTATCCTCATTTTTGGGACCGACTTAGTGGAAACGGCCGTCCCGCATATTATAAATTTCACCATTACCAGCCATTTTGATATACTACACCCCATGACACAAAGCAACATACGTAATTTTTGCATCATTGCCCATATTGATCATGGTAAATCTACCCTGGCGGACCGCCTGCTGCAGGCCACCGGTACGCTGACCGATCGCGAAATGCAGGAGCAGGTGCTCGACAGCATGGACCTGGAGCGCGAAAAAGGCGTCACCATCAAAGCTTCGGCCGTACGCATGAAGTACACCGCCAAAGATGGCAATGACTATATCATGAATCTCATCGACACCCCCGGGCATGTCGATTTTGCCTATGAAGTGAGCCGCGCCCTGCAAGGCTGCGAAGGTGCCCTGCTGGTGGTGGATGCCACCCAGGGCATTGAGGCGCAGACGCTGGCCAACCTTTACCTGGCCCTGGAATCCGACCTGGAAATCATCCCCGTCGTCAACAAAATTGACCTGCCTGCGGCCATGCCGGAGGAAGTTGCCGAAGAGATTGAAAATATCATTGGTTTGCCGGCGGAAGACGTGATTCCTATCAGCGCCAAGGCCGGGACCAATATTGAACAGGTGCTGGAAGCCATTGTGCAACGGGTGCCGCCGCCCATCACCGACGATGAAAAGCCGCTGCGTGCCCTGGTGTTTGATTCCCACTACGACTCTTACAAAGGGGTCATCGCCTATGTGCGGGTGTTTGAAGGGAAGCTGAACAGGCGACAGTGGATTCAGATGATGTCTAACGATGTGGCCGTTGAGCCGATTGAAATCGGCATTTTTGCGCCTGCTATGAAGCCAGTTGATACCCTTTCTGCAGGGGAGGTGGGCTATATCGCTACCGGCTTAAAGACGGTGCGCGAGTGCCGTGTGGGTGACACGATCACCCTGCGCGAACAGCCTGCTGCCGAGCCGCTGCCCGGCTACCAGGCCGTCAAGCCGATGGTGTTTGCTGGTTTTTATCCAACTGAAGGGGAAGATTATTCGCTGCTCAAAGAGGCACTGGAACGGCTCCAGCTGAACGACGCAGCCCTGGTTTATGAAGCGGAAACTTCTAACGCGCTTAATTTTGGTTTTCGCTGCGGCTTTTTGGGGCTGTTCCATATGGAAATTATCCAGGAGCGGCTAGAGCGTGAGTATGATCTGGACCTGATTGCCACCGCACCGAGCGTGCGTTATGAAGTTTTGATGGCCCACTCTGGAGAAGAGCGCATCGTGGACAGCCCGGCGGATTTGCCAGATGAAGGGCTGATTGCCGAGATCCGTGAGCCGTGGATGCACGTGCAGATCTTCACCCCGGACGAATATTACGGCGTGGTGATGGACCTGGTGATCAAGCGGCGCGGTGAGTTTGTGGGGCAGGATCACCCAGCGCCTGGCCGCGTGGTGCTAAAGTTTGACATTCCGTTGGCGGAAATCATTATCGATTTTTACGACAAGCTTAAAAGCGGCACGCGGGGTTATGCTTCGATGGACTATGAGATGGCAGGTTACCGGGCTTCTGATCTGGTGAAGCTGGAAGTGCTCGTCAACAAGCAGCCAGTGGATGCCCTGGCCATGATTGTGCACAAAGACGACGCCTACCATCGCGGCCAGAAGCTGGTTACAGCGCTGAAAAGCAAAATCCCCCGCCAGATGTTTGAGGTGCCGATTCAGGCGGCCACAGGCAAGCGGGTGATTAGCCGGGCGACGGTGCAGGCAATGCGTAAGGATGTGCTGGCCAAGTGTTACGGCGGTGATATTACCCGTAAGCGCAAGCTGCTGGAAAAGCAGAAGAAGGGCAAGAAGCGCATGAAGATGATCGGTACGGTAGAAGTGCCGCAAGAGGCGTTCATGGCGGTTTTGCAGCTCAATGATGATTAATTGTTCTGTCAGGAGCGACGCACTTCCACAGCGCGTCGCACTTTTAATGATTTGCGAGTAACCATGAGCCACCTCAACCGTGAGGTGGCTTTTTCTTGAAGGTAACGGCCGTGTCCAACCCCAACATCAACGATCTCCTAAACCTTGGCCCTAAATCCACCCACTGGCTGGCGACGATCAACATTCATACCCGGCAGGATTTGGCAGCAGTGGGCATCGTACCGGCTTACTGCCTGCTTAAGGCGCAAGATTATCCGGTAAGCCTGAACCTGCTTTACGCCCTTTACGGTGCGCTGCATGACATGCCCTGGAATCGTGTGCCGCCGGAGATTAAAGCCAGTTTGCAGGCCGAAGTGGAGGCATTTCATTTTGGCTAATTTTTACGCGCGGTTTGTATTTCCTTTGCTGCGGCGGATGGATGCCGAGTCGGTGCACGATCAGACGTTGTCGCTGCTGGCGCTGGCGCAGGGTGGGTGGGCACGGCCGTTTCTCCACCAAATCGCCGGTCAGCTCCCCAAAAAACCGATTGAATTTGCCGGGCTGACTTTCCCCAACGTGCTGGGCATGGCCGCAGGCTTCGACAAGGATGTGCGGGTAGTGCCAGGATTGGCGGCGCTGGGCTTTGGTCACATCGAAGTGGGCACGCTGACGCCGCGACCTCAGGTGGGCAACCCGCGCCCGCGCATTTTCCGGCTGGTAGAAGATGGGGCGATCATTAACCGGATGGGCTTTCCCAACGGCGGGGTGGCGGCGGCTGTGCCGCGCCTGCGCCAGGTGGCGGCCAAACCGCGTGCCTACGTGATTGGCGTGAGCCTGGGCAAGCAAAAAGAGACGCCGCTGGCGGAAGCGGCGGGCGACTACATTGCCATGATGCAGGCGGTTTATCCGTTTGCCGATTACCTGGCGG
>CAUJGI010000360.1 GCA_963169155.1 Chloroflexota bacterium | reverse complement strand
TCCCCAACACCTCGATCTATACCGCTACCACCGTGCTCAGCGGCTTCAAGATTAGCAACGGCGTTCAAGGAGTGCGTGTTGATGGCAGTGCTGCCAACTTTCCCACGCCCACCATTACCAATAACTGGCTCACGGGCAACGAACAAGGGATTTACGTAACGGCCGTTACCGACCAGCGGGCCTACCCCAACATCACCCATAACTGGATTGAAAATAACACCCTCTATGGCATCAACATGAATGCGGGTTATAACGGCACAATCGTGAACCCGGTTATTGAATACAACCGCATTGCCCACAATGGGCAGGCTGGCATCCGTTGTTATGCTAATGGATCCGGCAGCAGCGGCGGCCGTTCTGACTGTTCGCCGCAAATCAGCTTCAATGAGATTGTTGCCAACGGTGGCGATGGCATTATGTGCCAGACGCATTATGCCGGCCGCTGTACCTCGGTGGTGGCCAATAACTTCATTGCCTACAACAGCGACTGGGGCTTGGATCGCTCTCACAGCGGCACGTATATCCAGGCGAGCGTAGATGCCACGACCCGGGGTACCTACATTAACAACGTCATCGTGCAGAATGGTACCGGTGGTGCTCAATTTATCACCAATACCGCAGAACGGTTTGACCAACCCAACCTTATCAACTGCACCGTGGCGGATAATGGCGTGTACGGCGTGCGCAACGGCCGTCCCACTATCGTCAACAGCATCATTTGGGGTCAAACGGACGACTTAAACGTTTCGGTGGCCTATGTTAGCTACAGCACCGTGGGGGATGGCGAGTATGGTGGTCTCAACAACAACATCTCGACCAATCCGATGTTTGTAGACCCCATTCAGGCCGATTACCATCTAAGCTACCTTTCCCCGGCGATTGATGCGGGCAACAATGCCGCTGCCTCACTACCGGCCGAAGATTTTGAGGGCGATGCCCGGCAGGTGAACGGCACGGTAGACATGGGGGCCGATGAGTTTGCCATCGGTCCCGCCGTGGATGTGCGGGTGGTGAGCTGGCCGGATACTGCCGTTCCCGGCGGACCGCTGCAATACACTCTATGGGTCACCAACACCGGCAGTATGCCGCTGAATGCCGTGGTTCAGGCAAACCTGCCACCGCAGGTCAGCTACAGCGGCCCCACCAGTTGGGAAGTCGAACTGGACGCTCCGGCAGACGTGTGGCAGCGTTCATTTATGGTCTATGTCGCCGCCGACTACACCGGGCCAATCACCACCGAGATTGTGGTGAGTTCGGCTCAGGGGGCTGAAGCGACGGCCGTTATCACCACAACCTCGGCCTGGCCAGCCACCAACCCGCTACTGTCTGTGACCCCCAGCGCGTTTAACCTGACAACGGCCGTCGGAGAGGCGGTGCCCGCCCAGACAATTCTCATCAGCAATGCCGGAACGGGAACGCTCAACTGGACGGCGACCGACAACGCCGCCTGGCTCTCGCTTTCGGCCAGTTCGGGCGCTGCCCCGGCTGCCATTCAAATGAGTCTAAATGCCTCGGCGCTGTCGCCTGGCACGTATATCGGCCAGGTCACTATCCAATCGTCCAATGCGCCCAACAGCCCGCTGGTGATTCCGGTGACGCTCAACGTCATTACCCCAGAAATGATCCAGCTAGAAGCAGAAGGCGGCTACACGTCTATCATGCTCAGCTGGACAATCGCCAACAATCCGCAGGTGGTGAATTATCGCCTGCTGCTGGGGGACAACGGTGCCGACAGTGAAAACTGGACACCGGTAGCCACCGTGGCCGACACGATGTACTTCTATGAGGACGCCACGCTGGCGATTGGCGAAACGGTTTGCTTCCGCGTGGAAGGATTGCAGGCCAACGGTACGGCGCTGGTGACCTCGAACCCGGCCTGTGCCGTCTATGGCGAAACAACGCTGTGGATTCCTGACGTATCGGCCGTTCCGGGAGAAATTGCCATTGTGCCCGTCAACATACGCAATGCCGAAGGGTTAAGGATGGCCGCCACCGATATTTGGTTGGAGTATGATGCCACCGTGCTGGAACCCGTCACGGTGCAGGCAACCCCGCTTACGCAAGGGTATATCTGGTCTTACTCCATCTCTGCGGTGGCCGGTTCGCCCGATCATGCCCAGGCGCACATCGGTGCCCTGACGAATAATCCACCGACGATGTACGGTGATGGCTCCCTGTTCTGGGTGCAGTTCCGGGTTCTGGGTGCGCCAGGCGAGACCGCCCTGCTGGATTTGCGCGACTTTATCACCGGCGTCGGCGGTTCGACGATTTACACGCCGGATGATCTTGTCAATCCGATTCCGCTAAACCTGGAGGATGGGTTGTTTGTGGTCGATGGCAGCTTTATGTTAGGTGATTTAAACGGCAACGGCGTGGTGGAAACCGTTGATGCGTACATTGCCCTGCGCATTGCCATGAACCGGATCATTCCCACGGCCGAGCAGCTGGATGCTGGAGATCTGAACGGCAACGGCCGTATCGATGTCGGTGATGCAACCATGATCTTCTACCGGGCTGTGCATGGCGTCTGGCCGCCGTTTGATAACCTGAAGCCGTTGTCTTCCCTGCGGCCGTACGCACCGCTCACCATTCAGCTGGATGGCGTGTCGGCCAGGCCGGGTGAGACGGTCACCACCGTTTTACGCGCGGAAGGGCTCACCGATTGGGCTGGTGGCATGTTCACGATTGTGTACGATACGGCCGTTATCGGCAGTATCGAGGCCGTCACGCCGGTGGGTTTGGCCGAATCATTTGTCCTGGAATACGATGCCGACGAACCCGGCCTGCTCCACATTGGGCTAATGAGCGATCAGGCCGTTGCGGGCAGCGGCGACCTGGTTGAGATTCGTTGGCGCATCAATGAAAATGCCACAGAGGGCGATTCAACTTTACAGCTGGCCGGGGCTGCATTAAACGATTTATACGGCCGTGACTTTGCCGTTTCTGCGCTGAAAATTGTGATCAATAAAGTGAGCGGCGTGCTGGAAATCAACGCGACAAATGAGGTGTTTTTGCCGTTGGTGGTACGGCCGTAGCCATCAACGTTTTGGCAGATTTTTAGCGGTTGAGCAGGGCTTTGAGGCCAGGGATGGCTTTTTGGGCGGCGGCCGCACCGAGGGCGATGTATTGCTCACTCTTTTTGCGCGAAAAGTCGAGGAAGCTGTGGCCGGAAATATCCGGCTGGATGAGGCAGTCGGCATCTTTGAAGCCGCCGCCAGCCTGGCGTACCAGCGTTTGAATGGCAGCGGCGCCAGCGCCAACTGGCCCCAGGCGGCGTGAATAATACGGTACAAACAGGTCCACGCCGATGACAAAATCGGCTCCCATTAGCCGCACGGCATCGACGGGTAGATTGTCGGCCACGCCGCCGTCGCAGTACCAACGGCCGTCTAGCTGCACGGGTGTGACAAAACCCGGCACGGAGCAGCTGGCGCGAACGGCCGTGGCCAACCGCCCCTCCCGCAGCACCACCTGCTCACCTTTGTCCAGATCGGTGACTACGGTGGCGTAGGGAATGGCCAGGTCGCGAATGTCCAGATCCCCCAGCAAATCCACGATCAGTTTTTCCATTTTGCTAAAGCTGAGCAGGCCGTAACGGGGCCAGGTAGGGCTGGCTACGTGCCGCCAGCCCCAGCGTGAGGCCAGGTCGCGCATCTCTTTCATGGGCAGGCCAGCGCAGTAAGCGGCCCCCACAATCGAGCCAGCGCTGACGCCGGCCACATAGTCGATGGGGATGCCCTCGCGTTCCAGCACCGACAGCACGCCCACGTGGACGGGGCCACGGGCCACGCCGCCGCTCAGGGCTAAACCGACACGGATACGGCCGTTTTTACTCTGCATAGTCAACTACCTGACTTGCACAATTGTGAAGATGTGCCCCAAAACAATTGATAAATATTCCCAACAGGTTTTAGACAAGCTTCTGCTAAGGAAGCCAGATTATAGTAGTTTGGATTGTTATCGGCTAAGTAAATTGCTTTGTTGGGGTCAAGCTGTAAAACAACAGGTTCCAGGTTCTCACCCGGTTCGATTCTGATCAGCGTCACATCTTGCCTTAAACCTTCAATAACCTGCACAAAACGTAATGGCTCAAAAGGCGTGTGATCCGCAATGATGCTGCTGCCGGGTATGGTTATATCCAGGGCTTCTCTGGCAAAAGAGTCTGCGCCGTAATCACCATTGCTGGCTGGCCACAAAAAAAATTGATTAGGCTCTCTTCCAGGTAAAATCCGAACGTTTAATGGATTCATGTCGGCGGCCGTGAGCAGGCGGGGTACAGCGTAGTAGACAGAGATGGGTATGATAAAAGCTAAAAGGAATGCGCTCAGGGTGACAAGCCGCATGTTGGGCCAGGCCAGCCCTTCTATTTTTTGCCAACCGATGGCAATGAAAAATGAAAAAGCGAGATAGCTGGGCAGATAAAAAACGAATTGATCATTGACACGATAGCTGAAGGCAAAAAAGACGCTCGTCGTGTAAAAAACCAGTAAAGTTACCGGTGCAGTTTGCTTCAAACTGGTTTTGTGTAAGCCATAAATACCAAGCAAGCCGCTGACCCCCACAAATTGTAGCCCCAATAATCCCAGCCATGTCGCCAGATCAAGCGGAAGCTGCGTTAGTGAGAAGTCGAACATGACCGGTGCAAAATCAACATCAACATGTGTGAAATAGAGCCGTAAGCTATGGATAAGATTTGCCCCTTCGATTTGCTGGGAAATGACGGCAAAAAAAGGGAGAAAACCCAGTAGAGATACGCCAAGAAAGGTGACCCAATCTCTCCGGCTGAACCAATCACGCTGGTGCCACAGTAATAACAAGGCAGCCGGTATAAATAAAATTGCCATTTGGTGCGCCAGAAGCGTTGTGCCAAAAAGGGCTCCGGCTAAATGGAGAGTCCAGAACCTGCCCGGATGCCAACTTAGCCATAGCCAAAGCTGTAGCGCAATTGCAGCCGTAAATACTGTGTATACCTCTGCCCGCACCGCATGCATCCAAAAAGTATGAGACACGGCCAGGCTTAAACAGGCCATGGTGATGCTGGTCCACCCTAGCTTAAAGGTTCGCATCGCTCCGGACAAAAAAATGAGTGTAATGATGGCGGCTACGGCGGAAAGTAGATTGGTGCGATAGGCGGCCGAAGCCGCATTGGATCCCACAAGAAGCCGAGCCAGCTGCAGCCACAGCCAATGTCCACCCCCATCTTGCTTGAGAACGCCGGTGAAGGCGGCGCGTTGGAAATAAGCATTGTCACCCCAGAGGACGGAGGGGGCAAGCGTTAGCCAGTAAAACAAAAAAATACTGCCCCAAAACAGTAGTAACAAGTAAATGACTGCGGGCTTAACTCTGGCAGTATTCATTATGCTGGCCGCTAGAAAGGGTTGGCTGAAGGTTAAAAATCGACAGAACGGCCGTCGAAGGCATATTGAAACAGCTTTTCTACTTCATCCAGCTCGGGAATGCGGCGAGACATGAGCGTGTTGGTGTCGATAAGGACATGCTCGCACAAAGTTTCCAGCTGGGCTTCCAACTCACTGGGGGTGATGCCTGCTTCTTGCAGCGAGGTGGGCAGGTTGAGCTGCCGCATCAGGCTGCGGGTGGCGTTGGCCAGCTTTTGCGCCGCGTCGGCCTCATCGCTGACGGCCAGGCCGACCATGGCGGCCAGGTCGGCGAAGCGGCCCACGCCCCCATTGGCGACAAACTCGATGGTGTAGGGCAGGAAGATGGCGGTGATACGGCCGTGCGGAATCTTCTTGAACAAAGCACCCGCGCTGTGCCCGAGGGCGTGCGCCAGGGCCACCTGGCTGTTG
>CAUJGI010000359.1 GCA_963169155.1 Chloroflexota bacterium | reverse complement strand
CAACGCATACTCCATGCTGTCCGCCAATGCCTGCCAACTGGCTTCGATGATGTTGGCGCTGGCACCGACGGTGCTCCAGCTTTTGTTGCCCTGGCGCGTGTCGATGAGGACGCGGGTGGTAGCGGCGGTGGCGTTTTCGCCGTCCAAAATGCGCACTTTGTAATCGACCAGCTTGATGCTGCTCAACTGCGGGTACACATCCACCAGCGCCTTACGCAGGGCGGCGTCCAGGGCGTTCACCGGGCCGTTGCCCTCGGCCACCATGTGCATGCGCTTGGGGCCAACGCGCACCTTGACGATCGCTTCGGCATTGAGGCCGCGCCCGCGCCGCTGGCTGACGTTCACGGAGTAGTCGATCACTTCAAACGGAGGCACGTAGGCGGGGTGGGTGCGGCGCAGCATCAGCTCTACGGATGCTTCGGCCCCTTCAAAGGTAAAGCCTTGCGATTCTAGTACCTTAATTTGCTCCAGCGCTTTGCGTAAATCGAGGCTTTCCATGTTCAGGCCAAACTGGCGGGCTTTGTCTACCAGATTGCCCCGGCCAGACAGCTCCGAAACGACGCTGCGCTGCTGGTTGCCTACGAGTTCCGGCTCGATGTGCTGGTAGCTGAGCGGGTTTTTGAGCATGGCGGCGACGTGGATGCCGCCCTTGTGGGCAAAGGCGCTGGCCCCCACAAACGGTTGGTGATCGTCCAAATCCAGATTGGCGACCTCGGCGACGTAGCGGGAAAGCTCGGTGAGGCCAGCCAATTTTTCTGGCGGCACGCAGTCGTACCCCATTTTTAGCTGCAAATCGGGGATGACGCTGCACAGGTTGGCGTTGGCCACGCGCTCGCCGTAGCCGTTGATGGTGCCCTGTACCTGCACCGCCCCGGCGCGCACCCCGGCCAGCGAGTTAGCCACGCCGCATTCGCCGTCGTCGTGGGTGTGAATGCCAATTTGGGTTTTGGGGCCAACGGCCGTTTTCACCTCCCCCATAATTTCCTCAATCTCCCACGGCAGGGAGCCGCCGTTGGTGTCGCACAGCACCACGCTGTCTGCCCCGTTCACGGCGGCGGCCTTCAGGGTAGCGATGGCATACTCCGGGTTGGCCTTGTAGCCGTCAAAGAAATGCTCTGCGTCGTAAATCACCTCTTTGTTGTGCGATTTGCAGTAGGCCACGCTTTCGCCAATCATCGCCAGGTTTTCTTCCATGCTCACTTCCAGCACGTCGATGACGTGCAAATCCCACGTTTTGCCCACCAGGGTGATGACCGGCGTGTTGGCCTCGATCAGCAGCTTCAGATTGGCGTCTTCTTCCGGCTTGACGCCCTTGCGGCGGGTGCTGCCGAAGGCACATACCTTGGCGTGCTTCAGCGCCAGCGAGCCGACGCGGCGGAAATATTCCACGTCCTTGGGGTTGGACCCTGGCCAGCCGCCTTCGATGTAATCAATGCCAAACTCATCGAGCTTTTGGGTAATTTTGAGCTTGTCGTCGAGTGAGAGGGAAATCCCTTCGCGCTGGGTGCCGTCGCGCAAGGTGGTGTCGTAGAGGTAGATTTTGGTCATGTGTCACCTTTTTCGGTAATCGGTGATCCGTAATCGGTAATCGGTACCAATTCCGTTTACCGATTACCGTTCACTGGCTTGTGTTCACTCGGGCCGGATGCTTTGCCTCAAATGCGGCAACGGCATCGGCCTGCTTAAGTAAGTAGCCGAGTTGGTCCAGTCCTTCGAGCAGGCAGGTTTTGCTGAAATTGTCGATGGGGAAGTGGACGGAACGGCCGTCTGGCAAAACAATAGTCTGGCTGGCTAAATCCACGCTCACTTCCGTGTGCGGGTCTTCGGCCACCAGGCTCATCAGCTGCTCGTGCGTGTCTTCATCGACGATGATGGGCAGCAGGCCATTTTTGAGCGAGTTGTTGCGGAAGATATCGGCAAAGCTGGTGGAGATAACGGCCGTAAAGCCAAAATCCATCAGCGACCAGGGGGCGTGCTCCCGGCTGGAGCCGCAGCCGAAGTTGTCGCCCGCCAGCAGAATTTGTGCGCCTTGGGCGGTTGGCCGGTTGAGCGGGAAGTCCGCACACGGCGAGCCATCATCGTTGTAGCGCCAGTGGTAGAACAAGTTTTGGCCCAACCCTTTTTTGCTAATCGTCTTCAAAAATTGCGCCGGAATGATCTGGTCCGTGTCGATATTTTCCGTGGGAATGGCCACCATGTGGCTGGTTAAGGTTGTGAATGGTTGCATAAAAATCTCTCGCAAGTCGTGAGATTGGTCCAATCTTCAAGATTGGACCAATCTGTACGTTTGTTTATTGATAAGCAAACTGGAAGCGGAACGGCCGTTCCCGCACCGAACTCACCTGTTGAATACTCGCTTCTGGCAGGGTGATAATACCCTCGTGTTCCAGCTCCTGGATGAAGTGGGGGCGGAACCAGTCGCTGAGCTGGGCCGGATCGCTGAACTGGTTGGGGGCGTGGAGGAGCAGACGGCCGTATCGTTCCAACTGCACCTCGCTGATCAGCTGGCGCAGGCCCACGCGGTGCAGCACGTTTTTCTTCAGCTCGTACTTGTTCACGCCGCTCAAGGGGATGGAGAGACGGCCGTAACTCTCGCCAAACACCGGATTTTCCACCTCGATGGTTTCCCGTACCGCGCCATCCAGCTTGCCCCGGCATTGGGAGAGATCCCCAACCAAAACAAGCGACGTTGCCACGTCTACCTGCGGCAGCAAATGTTTTACAAACTCCACGGCGTAGCGAACGTTGACTTGATAGGTTGGGTGTTCCATTTTTTCTTCTCCGAAGTGGGCGAGGCAGTCGGTGACAAGTTGTCTTGTTTTACTAATCTTCTGGCCGACTGCCTCGCCCCTACTTATCACTTTTCACTTTTTACTTTCCACTTATCACAGCGTCCGCACATCCGTCACCCGCCCGGTAACGGCCGTTGCCGCCGCGGTCAATGGGCTGGCCAGGAAGGTGCGCCCGCCTTTGCCCTGGCGGCCTTCAAAGTTACGGTTGCTGGTGCTGACGGCATACTGCCCCGGCTGGAGCTGGTCGCCGTTCATGGCGATGCACATGGAGCAGCCCGCTTCGCGCCACTCGGCCCCGGCATTTTTGAATATTTGGTCCAATCCTTCGGCTTCGGCCTGTCTTTTCACGTCCTGTGACCCCGGCACCACCATCACGCGCACGTTTTCGGCAACGGAACGGCCGTTAAAAATCGCCGCCGCCTCGCGCAAATCAGAAATGCGCGAATTGGTGCAGCTGCCGATGAACACCACGTCCACCGGCTGGCCCAGCAGCGGCACACCCGCCTGCAAGCCCATGTACGCCAGCGCCTTCTCTACCGTCTGCCGCTCGCTGATGTTGCCGATGGCCATCGGGTCGGGAATCATCTCGGTGATTTTCATGCCCAGGCCCGGATTGGTGCCGTAGGTGATCATCGGTTCCAGGGCGCTGGCGTCGATGTCGATCTCTTTGTCGTAAACTGCCCCTTCGTCGGAGGCCAGGCTGCGCCAGTAGGCCACCGCTTCATCCCAGGCGGCACCCTTTGGTGCATGTTTTTTGCCTTTGATGTAGGCAAACGTGGTGTCGTCTGGGGCGATCAGCCCGGCGCGCGCGCCGCCTTCGATGCTCATGTTGCAGATGGTCATGCGCTGTTCCATCGTCAGGGCACGAATCGCTTCGCCGCTATACTCAAACACGTGCCCCGTACCGCCGCCCACGCCAATTTTGGCCAGCAGCGCCAGGATAATATCTTTGGAGGCGCACCCTTCGGGCAAACGGCCGCTCACATTCACGGCATACGTCTTCGGCTTGGTTTGCAGCAGGCATTGGGTTGCCAACACGTGCTCCACCTCGCTGGTGCCGATGCCAAAAGCCAACGCGCCAAACGCCCCGTGGGTGGCGGTATGGCTGTCGCCGCAGACAATTGTCATGCCCGGCTGGGTCAAGCCCAGCTCCGGCCCGATGACGTGTACGATGCCCCGGTTGGGGCTGTCCATGCCAAACAGCTGAATGCCAAATTCGCGGCAGTTGTTTTCCATCGTTTCGATTTGTTTGGCGGCAATGGCGTCCTGGATGGGCACGCCGATGGGCGTGGTGGGGATGCTGTGGTCCATAGTGGCGATGGTTTGCGACGGCCGTTTCACTTTCAGCCCCCGCTCGCGCAAACCAGAAAACGCCTGTGGCGAAGTCACTTCATGGGTCAGATGCAAATCAATGTACAGCACGGCCGGGCTACCCGGCTCGTCAATCACCACATGGCTTTCCCAGATTTTGTCGATGATGGTCTTCGGTTCGTTGCTCATAATTGTTCCTTTTCTCTACCATCACCCCCGCACTATCCCTGAATGGTAGTGGGTGCAATATTCCCTCCCCCTCCGTGGGGTTGGGTTTGGGTGGGGGTCAAATTTAATCTCCAGCGACAGC
>CAUJGI010000358.1 GCA_963169155.1 Chloroflexota bacterium | reverse complement strand
AATTTATTCTGGTGCTGAGGGCGGATTATAACACGGCTACCGGCAAGGTTGGGGGGTTAACCAGATTCGTTTAACCCTTAACCAAACGTTTACAACCCGTTAGCCTGCTGCTAACCAGTTCACCTCGATTTCACTTGGGGCTCTATTGCCCCTCAAAGTGGGCGTGATATAATGCGTCACGGTTCTGCACAGAAACGATTGCAGCAGGGAAAGAAGAGTGAATTTAGACCAACAATCATCCAGGCCAACAAACAATCCCTTAGTTTTGCCGTTTACTGGTTCATGCGAGTTCTTTTTCCAATATCAATCCGATTCAATAGAGAATTATTTGTAAGATAAGGCCAGTTTACGCAGGATAGGCCGGTTACGGCCGTTTGGCTAAGAACGGAGCTAACGATGAGCGACAGGGCAATTACTTCTCAACCAGGCGTGGAGACTCAGGTAGCAAAAAAGAGCCTGGGTGTTTTTTCAGGTCGCCGCGGCCTGAAGCGTCGTGAAGCGATGCTTGCCTATCTATTTTTATCCCCGGCCATCATCATTATTGGCTTATTTGGCCTGTTTCCCCTGGTTTTTTCCGTCTATCAGAGCACTCGTGCTGGTTTGAACAATGTGGTGGGTCGTCCCGATGGGCTGGGACAGTATGTCCGGGCCATGGACAACCTGGCTTACGTATTTGCTTTCTGGATGGCAGCTTTTTTTGTAGTCGTCACCGTACGGCAAATGAACGAGCTGCTCAGCACGGCCCGCGCCAAAGAAGAAAACCCGTGGCGCTGGCTGCTGCCTGGGGCGCTGATTGCGGCTGGGCTGGCCCTGCTGTTATGGTTTATCTTTACCTTTATGCCGGGGCTGTTGGAAATTGGCGAAAAGCTGGTTGGCTTCACTGCCGAGGAACGGAATGAGTTATTTTCCGGATTTCTACGTGAAGCGTGGACCACTACCAGCGCGTCTACGATTTTTTACTATGGCGTTCTCGGTCTGATTTTGGCCGGGGCCGCCTATTTTTTTGTACAGCGCAGCAGTCCGCCCACTTTGCGGGACTCTTTTTATACGGGGAAGTTTACCACGGCCGTATTCTTGATCATTGGTGCCGGGGCGTTAATCTGGCTGACGTACGGTGAAATTCAGACCGCCTATGCCGAAGCCTTGGAAGCCGGTGAATCACTGGCCATCTGGGCGCAAATCGTCACGATTAGCGCCGGATTTGTGCTGCTGCTGCTCTCCTGGCTGGTGTGGCGCACGGCCGCCCACCGTGACTCTAACCTGCAAACCGGGCTGCGCTTCTTTGCCGCTATTTTGCTGATGGTGGGCGGCTGGGTGCTCATTAGCGAGCTGCCCGTAGCCATTGCCGAAGGCGATGAAGATTGGTGGATCGGTTTACGTACGACCCTCTACTACGTAATCGGTACCCTGCCAGCCGAACTAGGCTTTGGCCTTGTCCTGGCGACGATGCTCTACCAGGAGATTAAGGCCAAGGGGCTGTTCCGCATGATTTTCTTTTTGCCGTACATTACGCCAGCGGTGGGCGCAGCGGCCGTTTTCAAAGTCCTGTTTTCCGGCAACCCCACGGGCACCATGAATATCGTGCTGGCTTCCTTAGGCTTGCCACCGCTCGGCTGGCTCAACGAACCCGGTGGTATCAATCAGCTTATCGGTGAAGCGCTGAATGTCAACATACCCGCTTGGGCCGCCGGCCCGAGCCTGGCCCTGGTCGTGGCCATCATCTTTGGCATCTGGAAATTTACCGGCTACAACGTCGTCTTTTTCCTGGCTGGCCTGGGCAATATCTCCCGCGAATATTACGAAGCCGCTTCGATGGATGGAGCTGGCCGGTGGGCGCAGTTCCGGCACATTACCCTGCCCCTCCTATCACCGATCACCTACTTCTTAACCATCTTTGGCGTCATTGGTACCTTTAAGGCCTTCAACACCATCTTTGTGCTGCGCTCCCGTGCGGCCTTAGGCACCATGGATACTGCCAGCCTGGTCATTTTTGATGCCTTCAACCGCGATACCCGCATCGGCTACGCCGCTGCCCTGGGCATCGTTCTGCTTATTGTTATTCTAAGCGCCACTGCTCTACTTGACCGCGTGGCCAAAGGGAGAGTGTTCTATGGCTAGTCAAGCCCCTATCCTCGCTGACAGGGTTCCCGCAAAGCCAGCGCGCTCTGGTTTTAACTGGTCCAAATTCTTCACCTACGCTATTCTCATCTTGGGCGCAGTTGTGGCCATCGTGCCTTTCCTGGCCACAATCAGCATCTCGCTCATGAACCTGACCGAAGCCACCAGCCAGACCTTCGTTCCCAGCACACCACAATGGGGCAACTACGTTGAAGCGTGGCAAGAAGCCGACTTTTCCGAATTTTTCTTCAACAGCCTGCAAATTGCCCTGCTGACGGTAGCTGGCGAAGTGGTTTTTGGCGTATTGGCCGCTTACGCTTTTGCCCGCATGGATTTTCCCGGCAAAGAGTTGTTGTTTGGGCTTTTCCTGGCCACGCTCACGTTACCGCAGGCAATTATCTGGGTACCCAATTTCCTCACAGTTTCCTGGTTGGGCAAAGTGACACCGCTGCAATGGATTGATAACTGGCCAGCCCTCACTGTGCCATTCATGGCCAGTGCCTTTGGCATTTTCCTGCTGCGCCAATTCTTCCAGCAGATTCCGGATGAACTGTGGGACGCAGCACAAATTGATGGCGCTGGCCATTTACGCTACCTGATCCAGATTGTGCTGCCTTTGTCCAAAGCACCGGTCCTCATTCTGGCCCTGTTTGGCTTTTTGGGCAGCTGGGACAGCCTGGCCTGGCCCATTCTGGTAACACGTTCGTTGGAATGGCGTCCCATTTCCTATGGTCTACAAAGCTTTTTGCAAGAAGCTGGCAGTTTTGTCCATTTACAGATGGCCGGGGCAATCATTACAATTTTGCCAATTCTGGTCATCTATTTCTTTACCCAACGCCAATTCATCGAAGCAATGACCCGTTCTGGGTTGAAAGGGTAAACCACAACAGCAAAATAACGAGCAAATGTTTGTATTAAGGAGGTGATGCTATCGACTAGCGCCTTGTGTCTAGCCGCGAGAGAACACCCTCGCGCCAAATCTCGTTAATAGTTACAGGTGAATAAACCATACTATCAACCTGTAATTAGATTTTAGAAACAAAAATAGTTTCGAGGAGAAGACAAATGTCTAAAAAATATGTGAAATGGTTCATGCTTTTGGCCTTAATTGTGCCCATGTTCCTGGTGGCCTGTGGTGGCAGCACCGAAGAAGCGGTTCAAGATGCCGTTGATCAGGCTGAAGATGTGGCGGCGGACGTCGCTGAACAGGCTGAAGAAGTGGCCACCGAAGTTGCTGATGAAGTTGAAGAAGTGATGGAAGAGGCAGAAACGGCCGTTGAAGAAGCGACCGAAGAAGTGATGGAAGAGGAGCCTGCGGAAGAAGTGGTCGAAGAAGTAGCCATGGAACCTTGTGCTCCCTCCGCCGATGGCACTTTGAGCGGAGTTGATCCGCGTGGCCAAACTATCGTTTGGTGGCACAACCACAGCGGCAGCCGCGAAGAACTGCTCATTGAGATCCTCAACGACTTCAATGAGACCAACGAATGTGGCATCACCATCGAAGCCCTGAACCAGGGCGGCTACAATGACATCCGCGACGCTGTGAACGCCAGCATCGCTTCCGGTGAAGTTCCCGCCGCGTTGGTTGTTGGTTACCAGAACGACCAGGCTTTCTACCAGCTGAACGACACCCTGGTTGACCTCAACGAGTACCTGAACGACCCGCATTGGGGTCTGACCGAAGAAGAACAGGCTTCTTTCTACCAGAGCTTCTTCAACCAGAGCATTCATGTGGCCTTCGACAACCAGCGCTTAGGCTTCCCGCCCAACCGCTCCATCGAACTGCTGCACTACAACAAAACCTACCTGGAAGAACTGGGCTACACGGCTCCCCCGGCCACCCCGGAAGAATTTGTTGAAATGTCTTGTGCTGCGGCCGCTGCCAGCGAAAGTGGCGTGGGTGGTTACATCCTGCGTGACGATGCTTCGGCTTTGGCTGCCTGGACCTATGCTTTTGGCGGTGACATTCTGAACGAAGACGGTAGTGGCTACATTTACAACACCGAAGCCACCGTGGCTGCAATGACCATGCTGCAAGAGATGGCTACCCCCGGCGAAGATGGCCTGGTGTGTGCTTACTTCTTCGATGGTTTCCCGAATCCTGAAGTTGCCAACCGCAACGCGCTGTTCTCCATGGGCTCCAGCTCCGGCATTCCGTTCTACGTAGGTGACTTTGCCACGGTCGCCGAAGAAGCTGGCACCGAACCGGATGAATACGCCGTAGCCGCTATTCCTCACACCACCGCCGACCCGGTTGTGAACATCTACGGTGGTGACGTGATGATCGTGAAAACGACCCCCGAGCAGCAGCTGGCCGCCTGGGAGTTCGTGAAATGGTTTACCACTCCAGAAGTTCAGGCCCGTTGGGTGGAAGCCAGCCAATACTTCCCGACTAACGCCGGTGCGGTTGAATTCCTGGGTGATTACAACGCCGAGAACCCGGTTTACGCGGCGGCTTTGGACCTGCTGCAATACGGCAAGTTTGAGCCCCAGCTGATCTCCTACCAGTCCGTTCGTGACGCAGCTCAGGAAGCGTACAACGTTATCATCCAGGGTGGCGACGTTCAAGCTACACTGGACGATCTGACCGAACGTGCCAACGAACTGCAGGCCGAACTGCTGGAAGAAATGGGCAACTAATTGATTGCTTTTTGAATGAGTGGAGGGGATCGTTTTCTCCTCCACTCATGACTGAAAAGGGTAGGATGATCAATCATTCTGCCCTTTTTTCTTCCGGTAAAATATCCTCATTTGTCACCGATTGGCCCCATGATATAATTTCAGGGCTTACCATCCATTTGACCCATTGTCATGCAGCTTGATCGACAGTGGGCATTCCCTGTGTTTTTTGAAGGAGGAAACGATGAAAACACGACACTTGTTTAAGCTTTTAGTCGGTGTATCTGTGCTCCTATTTGTAATTGCAGCCTGTACACCCCAGACGGAAACGGTTGAAGTTACGCGCGTCGTAACCGAAACCTTGGAAGTTGAAGTTCCTGTAGAAACCGAAGTCGAAGTTCCCGTTGAGGTCACCCGCATCGTCACTGAAACTGTTGTAGAAGAAGTGATGGCGGAAGAAGCTGCCCTAGGCTCCCCAGAACGGCCGATTAAGGTGCTCTTTGTGCCATCCGTAGAAGTTGACCAGATCATCTCTGGTGGTGAAGTGCTGGCCACCGCCCTGAATGAGGCCACCGGCCTGACCTTTGAGGTAAGCGTGCCCACCAGCTATGCTGCCACCATCGAAGAAATGTGTGCCTCCCCCGATGACACCATCGGCTTCATCCCGGCGCAAGGCTATGTTTTGGCCAACAATCGCTGTGGTGTGACCGTTGGGGCCGCCGCCATTCGCAATGGCCTATCCTGGTACGCGGCGCAATATGTTGTTCCCGCAGACAGTGACGTAGAATCTCTGGAAGATCTGGCTGGCGCGACCTGGTGTATTCCGGACTTCGGTTCGACCTCTGGCTACCTCTATCCCAGCGCTCAATTCGCGGCTTTGGGCATCGAGCCAGGCGAAATCATTGAAGCTGGTGGCCACAATGGCGCAATGCTGGGCGTTTACAACGGCGATTGCGACTTTGGCACGGCATTCTTCAGCCCGCCGCTGCTGCCG
>CAUJGI010000357.1 GCA_963169155.1 Chloroflexota bacterium | reverse complement strand
TGGATAAAGCGGCCGGGGTCATCCTGGGTCTATTTACGCTGCGTTACCTGCTGCGCACCCTTGATACAGCAAAAGTATGGCATCTCGCCTTTATTCTGTTTGGCCTGATGGGTTTTGGCTTTGCACTGCTTGGCATCCTCAATGCCGAATGGATTAACAAAATTGCCCTGCTCACGCCCATCATAGACCAGCTGCCCAACCAGATCATCGCTGTGCCAGGGCAGCCTGACACTGGCATTCATCCCAACCAAATTGCCGGAACGCTGCTTTTTTATTTTCCACTGGTCTGGGCAATGTGGCTTGGTCAGCAGAAACAAAACGGCCGTTGGCAAAAATGGCTCTGGCTTGGACTCAGTCTGGCCGGTACCGGTGCTCTCATTCTCACCCAATCCCGCTCAGGCTGGCTCGGTGGGGCCGCCGCCATTTACATCCTGATCGCCTTGTGGGCGTTTGCCTTGCCCAGCACCAGCCGCAGTCGACGTGCGTTATTCACCCTGCTAGGGATACTCACGCTGGCGGGAGCTGCCGCGCTGCTGGCCATTGGACCAGATCGCCTGATTGCTTTGTGGGAAGAACCGGCCCAGGAAACGGCCGTTGGCTCCCTCGCCTCATTGAGCTTCCGGCAAGAAGTGTGGCGCTGGTCGATCGTCGCCATTCAGGATTTCCCCTTCACCGGGGTGGGTCTGGGCAGCTTCCGCCGCGTCATTCGACGTCTCTATCCCCTGGCCATTGACCCAGGTTACAATGTCGTCCATCCGCACAACCTCTTCCTGCATACGGCCGTAGACCTCGGCATCCCCGGTCTTATCGTTTATCTGGCGCTGGTAGGGCTGGTATTGGCGCTCGGCTGGCAGGCGGCCAAACGTGATGTGCAGATACGGCCGTATGCGCTGGGTCTCATCGCCGGGCTTTTTGCCTTCCACATTTATGGCCTGGGTGATGTGCTGGCTTTGGGCTCCAAAACCGGCCTGGCGTTCTGGTTTTTGCTCGGCCTGATCGCAACCCTGCCCCAGCTAGATGGAGCTGCTGCCCTGGACAGCGCGTCACGCATTCCACCAGTTGAAAACAGGCCCCGACAGTTGGCAAATCAAGGATAGCTGTGCTATCTTTTACCGTTCAGACAGCTTTTTTATTGAACCAATTGCATTCACACAACCGTCTGGAGGGAAACATGGGCATTCAATTTGGAACCGACGAGTGGGTAAAAGCCGCCATGGCGGCCCTCAACGTCAGCCCTGGCTACGCCGAAGCTGCCAAAACCTGGGAAGGCGATTTTTATTTCATCGTTGAAGATGGGGCGGCAACCACCTATCTCTACATGGACCTGTGGCACGGCCAGTGCCGCGATGCTTACAAAGTAGACGACAGAAGCCAGAAGTCGCCCGTTTTTGAGCTGAGCGCCCCGGTTAAAATCTGGCGCGGCGTATTGGAAAAGAAGATCGATCCCATCCAGGGTCTCGTCACCCGCCGCTTGAAGCTCAAAGGGCCGATGATGAAGGTGATGAAAGCGCCCAAAGCCGCCATTGAACTGGTCGAAGCGTGTTCCACCATCAATACCGAGTGGCCAGAAGCATAAAGGTAAAAAGACCTAAGGGACAGACCCCTGTAGAGAAAGCCTTCAGTTGGCGAAACAAACCATTAGTAACCATACAAAAACGAGTTAGCGGTTTTCAGATTGGGCCAATCTTGAAGATTGGCCCAATCTCAGTAAGTTTATTTTAGACGGTTACTGAGGGTCTAATCAGCGTAAAAGGATACGGCCGTAAACCATGTGGTTCTTCAAATGTCCTGAATTTTTCTTTGGCGAAGACGCCCTCAGCCAGCTGGAAATGCTCCACGGCCAGCGTGCCTTTATCGTCACCGATGCCAACATTGCTAAACTGGGCTTCCCCGACCTGGTGCAAAAGACCCTGGCCAATGCCAACATCGACAGCCAGGTCTTTGCCGAAGTAGAACCAGACCCTTCCCTGCAAACGGTGCAGCGCGGCGCGCAGGCCATGCTGGCCTATGAACCAGACTGGATTATCGGGCTGGGCGGCGGCTCCAGCATGGACGCGGCCAAGGCGATGTGGATTTTGTATGAACGGCCGGACATCGAGCCAGAATCCATCAGCCCGATGGAAGATTTGGGGCTGCGTGCCAAAGCCCGGCTCATCTGCATCCCCACTACCGCAGGCACCGGGTCGGAGTCCAACTACGGCATCGTGCTCACCGACACGGCCGAAAAGCGTAAACTCACCCTCGGCTCCCGTGAAGCCACGCCGGACATCGCCATCGTGGACCCGCTGTTCACCAAAAATCTGCCCGCCTTTATCACCGCCGACACGGGGATCGACGTGCTGAGCCACGCCATCGAGGCGTACAGCTGCGGCTGGGCCAACGACTTCACCGATGGCCTCTGCCTGCAAGCGGCCCGTATGGTGTTTACCTACCTGCCCCGCGCTGTGGCCGATGGCCCCAACGACGAGGAGGCCCGCGAAAAGATGGCCAACGCCGCCTCGATTGCCGGGATTACCCTGGGCAACAGCCAGGTGGCCCTGGCGCACGCCCTCGGGCACAGCGCGGGTGCTTTGTTCAAGAAGATTCCGCACGGCCGTATCACCGCCATCTTCCTGCCCTATACCATCGAGTTTGTGGCAAATGGGGGCGTGGGCCGCTATGCCGACCTGGCGGCCATGGTGGGCCTGGCCGTCAGCGATGAAGCCGATGCGGCGCAAAAGCTGGCCAACGCCACCCGCAGCCTGATGCGGCAGCTCAACCTGCCCACCTCGCTGCAAGAAGCAGGCATCACCCCCGCCGAGTTGGAAAATCACCTGGAAACGCTGTGTGAGCACGTGATCATCGACACCAACACGCTGATGTCCCGCCGCATTCCCGAGCTGGATGAAGTAGAGAAGCTGTTTCAATATGCCTTCAACGGCCGTACCGTCGATTTTTAACCTTCAGCCAACCCTTTCTAGCGGCCAGCATAATGAATACTGCCAGAGTTAAGCCCGCAGTCATTTACTTGTTACTACTGTTTTGGGGCAGTATTTTTTTGTTTTATTGGCTCACACTGGCCCCCTCCGTCCTCTGGGGTGACAATGCTTATTTCCAGCGCGCCGCCTTCACCGGCGTTCTCAAGCAAGATGGGGGTGGACATTGGCTGTGGCTGCAGTTGGCTCAGCTTCTTGTG
>CAUJGI010000356.1 GCA_963169155.1 Chloroflexota bacterium | reverse complement strand
TGCCCAGGGTGAGGATGTTGCGCGAACCGGGCTGGCGCGGCACTGGCTGCAGCACCTGGGCATCGACGGCGATGGGGATGGAGCTGATACGGCCGTTCAAAGCCACCTTATTGCCGTTTTCCACCCCCGCCAGCAGCAAATCACGGTCGGGGTCTATGACCACCATTGTGTGGTCAAATTCCGCCACCAACATGCCTTCGTACCGCTTGATGCGGTTTTCTTCGATCCGGTAGACAGGCTTGAGGAACCAGGGCGCATTCTGGCGCATCCGTTCCCAGATGGACCAGGTGGCATTGTGGGCGTCAAATATGATAAACGGCCGTCGCCCCCCATCTCCCTTTTTGGCATCCAGGGCAAACTGGGTCATCGTCAGCTGGTCGGCGTGCACCACATCAAAATCCTGTTCGGCCAGCAGGCGCTGCACCAGGTGGCGCATCCCGGCCAGATCGTCACGCTCGATGAGAAACGGCCGTCCCGAAAAATGACTGTGCAGCCAATACCCCACATCCGCCACACGGGAGCGGGTGATGGGGACGGTGTGAACGGCCGTGCACACCTCGTTCAATTTAGTTACGTACGGCCGTTCTTCATCCCGCACGTAGGAAGCCAGGGTCACGTCGTGGCCGCGTTCGTGCAGGTAGCGCAGCACGTGCCATGTTTTCACGCGAGGGCCAGCGTTGGGCGGGTACGGGATGATCTGGGTGAGAAAGAGGATACGCATACAGGTTCCTTACATGCTGGGCAGAGTGAGCAGGAGACGGCCGTACAGCCGGGCCAGGTGCAGCTTGTTGGCCCGTTGGTCGGCCTTTTGCAGCCAGGCCAGCGGCGTCAGCGCCAGGCGCATCATCGCCGCCCCGCCCAGCACCACTTTGTACAAAAATACGGAAAACCCGCCGTAATGCTTGCGGAAAAAGCGCAGCTTGCCCCGGTACAGCTGCAAAAACATCTCCAGCACCGCCTGCTTGGTGCTTTGCCCCCAATAATGCACCACCTTCGACTGAGGCACCCAATACAACCGCCATCCGGCTTTTTGCAGCCGGAAGCACAGGTCTACTTCTTCCGAGTACATAAAATACCCTTCGTCCAGCAGGCCAACGCGGTCCAGAACCGTTTTGCGCAAAAGCATCGACGCGCCCATCAGCACATCTACCTCACGCGGCTGGTCCATTTGCCACCGATTCATGTCGTACGTGCCGTAGGGAATCAATTTGTCCAGGTGAAACATGCGCCAAAATTCGCGCGTCAGCGTCGGCGCCGGGTAGCAAGAGGGCTGCAGCGTCCCGTCAGCGTTCAGCAGGTAAGAGCCGGCGGCACCGGCTTGGGGATGTTTTTCCATGAAAGCCAGCAGTTCTTGCAGCGCCCCTGCTTTGACCTCGGTGTCCGGGTTGAGGAGCAGCACATACTCACCCTGACATTGAGGAATGGCGCAGTTGTTGCCCCCAGCAAAGCCCAAATTCTTCTCGCTGGCAATCAACTTCACCTGGGGAAACTTTGCCTGCACCATCGCCACGGAATCATCTCGGGAGTTGTTGTCCACCACCCACACTTCAAAAGGGGCTTCCGGCGGGTAGGTGTACACGGAGGTGAGGCAGGCATCCAACAACGCTTTGGTATTCCAGCTAACAATGACAATCGAAAGTTTCATCTTGCGCCTTTAAGACCAGTCAAAATCTTTTTCGTAGCCCAGATCGATCAACTGCTGGCCGCACAGCTCCTTAAACCGGGCAATGTGCGCGGGCGTCAGATAGTTACGCCAGTCGCCCACAATGCCCTTGCGGAAGTGCGAATTGGCGTCCTCCTGGCCCGGTTTACGCTGCGTCTGCCAGATGCGCTTGCCCATCGACAGCCGCGAGAAGCGGTTCCGCTCCACAATGACTTCGGCCAGGCTGCGGTTATTGGAAATTCCCATGAACTCCAGCACGGCGGCAAAGTGCGGTTCGGGATTGGCCAGCAGCTCCTCATAGCGCATGCAAAGTGCGCCGGTGTCGTTGTTCAGCCAGGTTTGCGCCAGGGCAATCATGTCGTGGGTGCTGGGCAGCTTATCCCGCCCTTCAATGCACATCATCAGCGCTTCGTCGTTGTCGATATCTTTCATACGTTCATGCCAGACATGGTTGACGCTGCGCTTAACGTGAAACATGCGCGAGACCAGCTGGTCGCGCGGATCGCGCACCATCAAAATGACGCGAATGCCTTCGGCGGCCAGGATTTCTTTTAGTTCCGGGGTGTAGGCATCATGGCCATGCACCACATGGCCGGGTTGGGTCTGGTGATATTTGCGTAAATCGCCGTAATAATTCCCCACATCCTCGTAACCTGGCAAGGAAGCGATCATCTTCAGCATCCAGGTGGTGCCGGATTTCGGGCTGCCGTTTACCAGCACCTTGGCTTTACGCTGCTGCGCACTGCTAATTTGATGGCGCAGGTAGACATAGCCATACTTTAACTCTTCACCAGCCACGGTAAATAATTGACCTAACATGTATTGTCACCTTTGTTAAGACTGGGCGGCATACGGCCGTCCACCAATAAATTCAATAAGTTCATTAATCCAAGGGAGCGCCCGCCCGCCGCATTTGGTCGATGGCCACCAAAGCCCCCAGGAAAAACCAGGCATAAATACTGGAACGCAGCCCATAAATGCCAATGTTGTAAACAAATGGCAGCACCCAATCGCCCAACATGCCCGCTACCACGGAACCGGCCAGGCCGCCCAGGGTGCCGTAAATAAAGGCCTGAGTAAAACCGTCACGTGGGACCTCATTGCGCAGTCCCCAGCCCAACCGCCAGATCACCACCAAAAACCAGATGTAACAAATGAGTCCCAGAATTCCAGTCTGCGCCACAATATCCACATAATTGTTATGCGAATTAAACTCCACATACCAGCCTAAAATGGGAAACAGAATCGTGTAGTTGTAATAATTGCCTGGCCCCAACCCTAAAATCGGGTTTACTTTAATAATCTGGCCCACAATGCGCCACGCTTCCAGGCGGGTAACGGTGCTGTATTCGTTGTCGCCAATGAATACGGCGTTGTAGATTGGCTGGAACATCAAAATTACGCCAGCCACACCGACCATTGTCAGCGGCATGGCCCACTTTGGGCGAGCCACCCAAATGATGACAAAAAAGGAGGTCAGCGCCGGTGCCCACCCCGAGGTCCAGGCCCGGTTACGATCCAGCGTCAGGTAGAGATAGCCCAACAGGATGACGGTTAGAGCAGTTCGCCACTTCATGTCCAATTGTTTGTTAAACAAAATCTGGCTAAAGGACATTGCCGACAACCAGAGCCAAAAGAGGCTGCCGCCAGTGGTTTTGGGATGGAGAAGCATGTAATTAAGCGTCTGGTAGGCGGGCAACACGCGCAGGCCAATTATGACGGCGAGCGAGCCTAAACCCAGGTAGAGGAAAACCATCCACTTCAGCCAGATGATGTCGCGAACCTGGTGGGCCACCAGAATAAAAGCCGCAAAGGAAAGCAAGAAGATGCCCAAACCGGCAATCTGGCTGTCCAGCGGGACCTGGGCAACGGAGAACCAGGGCAGCTGGCCGACCACAAAGGAAAGCACCACAACGGCCGAAAACAAAACCAGCGGCGTGATCGTTGGTGACTTGATGATGTTGATTTCCCGCTGACGCACCATCATGTCAAATATCCACAACACGGTTAGCCCCGCCAGAAGCATGGCAATCAGCCCAACTGGCGCCACATCGCGGCTGATCACCGTGGAGATGACAATGATCAGCAAAAATCCCATCGGCGGATAACGAATCAATAAATACACACCGACCACAACAACCGGTATGGCCGCAACAACCAGCAGCAGCATCATGCTTGGCCCCCGGAAGGCAAAAACCAGGCTTACCACCACGGCGGCAATGATGATGCCCAGCCGCAGAAAGGTTTTACCAGCATCGGTGCGAAATGCTTTCTCAATTAATGTTGTCATACTTTTTTAGCCTGGGCCGTCCGCTCGACAAGGTTGAGAAAGTGCGGCGTTACAGAAGGCCAATCATACTTTTCAGCGATAAGTTGATAAGCGTTATCAGCAATTTGCCGGTGCAGAGCCGGGTCTTGCAGCAGACGCACGACTGCGGCGGCAAACTCTTGCGGCGTGTCGGCCAGCAGCAGGTGCTTGCCATGGGTCACGTCCAACCCCTCAGCGCCTTTGGTGGTGGCCACCACGGGTGTGCGCAGGGCCATTGCCTCTAATATTTTAAGGCGGGTACCACCGCCAAGAAAAATCGGGGCCAGGCTGATACACGAACCAGCAATCCAGCCACGAATATCATCAACAAAGCCAGTGAGGGTGACGTTGTTGGCGGGCGGCAGCGGCAAATTGGCATGGTCCCCGGTGATGCTCACCTGCACATCGGGGATTTGGGCCTGCACCAACCCGTTCACCTCGCGCAGATACCAGACCATCGCCTGGTGGTTGACGTGGTAGGTGAAGGAGCCGGTGAAGATGAGCGAATTCGGCCGTTTGGCCACCTGTACCTCGCGATAATCGGCCAGGTTCATGCAGTTGGGGATGATTTCAATGGTGGGAAAGGTGGGTACGGCCGTTTTCACCAACCTCTGCTCGGGCTCCGACACAACGGTGCAGCTGTCAAAATATTGCAGCAGCTCACGCAGATAATTCTTCTGCTTGGCCAGCGTCAGCCGGTAGCGCAGCCGCGATTTGAGCGAATCGGCCTGGGACAGCTGTTCGTGATAAATGCCCATCTCCACTTCTTCAAAGAGGGCCGGGATGTTTTGGAACAGATGGCCATACCCGGCCGAGCCCACCTGGGATGCGATAATCACATCGTATTGATTGGCGGCGATGAGCTGCTGGAGTTTGGCCGCCATTTGCGGCGAGTAGCTGTCCAACACCGAGCGCGGCTTGGGGTTGAACAATCCCGCAATGGCGGTGCTGCTGGTGGGGTTAAATTTGGGCCAGGGGATGGTGTGCACTTCCCGGCACAGCGCCCGAACGTCTGGCGCGTCGGTATCTACCACCTCGTGCGCTTCGCGAAAGCTGAGCAGGGTAATGGTGTGCTTTGCCGCCAGCGCCCGCAGCAGGTGAAACACCCGCAGCTTGGAGCCGTTGTTAGGCGGAAAAGGGTACCAGCGAGACAGAAATAAGATATTCATGAATAACGTAGGCGTTAGCAGATTGGTCCACTCTTAAAGATCGGACCAATCTTACGGGTTAGCGAGGAACGGCCGTCTCTACCCCAACCAGTCCCTGCAAATAGGTTTCAATCCGGGCCACCGACACGTCCATGTTGAAATGGGACTGCACCTCGGCCTGGCCCGCCTGGGCCAGCCGGACCACCAGGCTGCGATCTTCGATCACGGCCAGTAGCTGTTCGGCCAGCGCTTCTGGACGGCCGTCGGCAAAGGTGAGGCCGGTTTGGCCGTGGAAAAGTGCTTCGCCACTGCCGCCGCGTGTGGTGCCAATCACCATCAGACCAGCGGCCATCGCTTCCAACATCGAGCAAGAGAGCGGTTCATCCCACTCGGATGGCAGCAGCAGCAAATCATGTTCGGCCAAAACGGTGGGCATGGCTTCGATGGGGACGGGTGCAGCGAAATTGGTAAAACTTTCTAGCCCATACCGTACCACCAGTTGCTTAAGATGTTCCTTATACTCGGCGGTCCCACTGCCCAGCACCGTCAGCGACAGGTCGCGCAGCTGCCCCTTTTGGTGCAGTTGGCCCATGGCATGCAGGACGGTGTGAATGCCCTTTTCCGGAGCGACGCGGCCTGCCAGCAGGCAGCGCAGCGGGGCAGCGGGCGCAGGTTGGCGCGGCGTGCCGTTAAACATGGCCAGATCCACGGCGTTAGGGGCGACGATCGCGTCTGGGCCGATGAGCTTTTGCCCCAGCAGCCGCTGCCGCACGTAATCGCTAACGCTGATGGTGTGTTCGTACTTAAGCTTGATCGGCTTACCTTCAACGGCGAGCATCGTTTTGGCCAGCAGCGCCAGGGGCAGCTTGGCCAGCTTAACCAGCGGCTGGCTGTTTTCTGAAGACCAATATTGGGTATAACCGCCGGGGAATTCCGGCAGGTAGTTGGCAAAGTAGTAGGCCACGGGAATCGACTGATTTTCGGCCTGGTGCAGCATCACTTCAGACAGCCCAAAGGCGTCCCAAATGAACAACACGTCTGGTTTGAAGGTGGCGATGGTGTGGTGGAGGTGGGTGACGGCCGTTTTCTCCCTACCGCGCCGCCCCATGAAAAACTGCCGGGCCGGGGAGTGCGGCAGCAGCCAGTCCGGCTCCACCGTCAGCAGGCGGTAGATGGGGTACGGTTTGATCTCCGGGCCGTCCTGGTAGGTGCTGGTGAGCACCGCCACCTCGTGGCCGCGCGCCGCAAGGCCATCGGCCACCTGCTCGCAGATGCGCATGTAGCCCCAACCGGCCTGGCAAGGCGGAAAATAGGCCGTGATAAACAAAACACGCATAGGACCTATTCCACGTAACCCAGGCCGCGCAGACGGGCCACAATTTCTTCGTCCAGCACCGGCTCCTGGCTCTTTTCGGCCGGGGCCGTGCTGTGCATGCGCTCCAGCTGGGCCACTACGTGTTGGTGCAGCTGCTGCACCACATCGGGATGCGCGGCAGCGATGTTGTGCTGCTCGCCAGGGTCCTGACGCAAATCAAACAGCAGCGGCAGGTCTGGTTTGGCATCGTCCCAGATGTATTTGTACGTTTCGGTGCGCACGGCAATCATGTGCGATGTATCGCGCCAACGTTCCCCGATAACCACTTCCACATCATAATCTTCGGGGCGGCCCGTCCAGAGCGGGACCAGACTGGTGCCCAGCACCTCGTCGGGAATGCGGCAGCCCGCCAGCTCCAGCAGCGTCGGCATGATGTCCATCGTGCTGACCTGCTGGCCAATCACCTGGTTGCCCGGCACGCCGGGAATGCGCATGATTAGCGGCACTTTGAGGATTTCGTCGTACAGGTTCAGCTCCACGTGGCCCCAATGCCGCCGCTCCATAAACTCCTCGCCGTGGTCAGAGACCAGCACCACCACCGTATTTTCGGCCAGGCCCGTTTCATCCAGAAAGGCCATCAGCTTGCCGATTTGGGCGTCGGTGTAAGCGATGGCTTCTTCGTAGAGGCGCACATAGCGCGCTTTTTGCGCCGGGGAGACCGGTGCGCCGTACCAGTTCACTTCGTGCAGGTGGGAGAGATCGGCCCAGGCATCGGCGATCTCTTTGGGCCGGGTGAGCGTTTCTTCCCGGTGATAGGGCCAATGCACATCCATGTAGTGCAGCCAGGCCATAAATGGCTCATTGATGTTAGCCAGCCAGGGGATAGCGGCATCGTTCAGCTCGGCAGCGGTGGCGTACAGCTTGGGCGGCCGCCAATTCTGGCCCAGCAGTTTGACAAATTGGTGAATCATCGGCTGGCGCAGCATAAACTGCCCACCTTTGACGCCGCGCAGCCACGGGTTTTTCTCGCCCGGGTTGAGGTCGGTGAAGCGCTGGAATTTGCGGTCGTAGCCGTTGGTGCGGCTGAGGAGCGGGCTGGTGGAATATGCGGCCGTTTCATACCCGCCTTCATCACCCAGCACCTTGACGGGAGACGGCCGTTCCGGTGATAATTTCCCCAAACAGCCGCCATACATGCAGGCATACGTCGAGGTGATGATGCCAGGAAAAGCCGCCTGGGTCCACGAACCGGGTGTAATTGCCTGCATAAAACGAATGCCCTGGGCGGC
>CAUJGI010000355.1 GCA_963169155.1 Chloroflexota bacterium | reverse complement strand
GTGGTGCTGGATGCGCGCGGCCCGGATGAGATCGATCCGCACGGCCTCTTGTCTGAGGCGCAGTTGGATGTGGTGCGGGCGGAGGCAACGGCCGTTGGCCCACCCCTCGCCATCTTTATGCACTTCCCCGCCCTGCTGATGAACGCCATCTGGATGGACCAGAACATGCTGGTGCTCAACGGCGACACACTCCACCAGGCACTGCGGCCCGCCCGGGAGCGGCTGCGCGGCGTCTTTTACGGCCACGTCCACCAATCCATGCAGACGATGAGAGATGGGATTTTGTATACGGCCGTGCCCAGCCTCTTCTCCCAATTTGCCGCCTGGCCCAACGATGCCATCGTGCGCGAAGACCCGGACTACCTGCCCGGCTTCAACTTCGTCCACCTGCTGCCAGAACAGACGATCATCCATCAGCACACCTTTCCCCGTCCGGTATAATGGTTGTGCCCGGCGCACTTTTGCCGGGCAATCATGACTGATGCCAGGAAAAAGTAACCATGCAAGACATCGAAAATATTCCCACGCTTTTTACGTTTAATCACACGCCGGTTAAGGCCAGACCAGGTTTGGGGGTGATGGTGCTTGGCTTATGGGCGCTGTTGACCTGGCTGGGCCGCTGGCGCTGGCCAGGCCAATCGTGGGGGATGTATGCCCTGGTGGGCGGACTCGGGGCGGTGCTGGGGCTGCTGGCCGATGTCGGCCACGCCTGTGCCCATACGATTGGTGCCCGAATGGCGCATGCGCCCATGGACGTGGTGCTGCTGGGAGCAGATATGCCGCGCACCCTGTATTGGGACAATGATGTGCCGCCGCGGGCTCACATCATGCGTTCGTTGGGTGGGCCGGTTTACAGCGGCCTTGGGCTGCTGGTTGGGTTGATCTGGTTGAGGGTGACGATGGCGGGAACGGCCGTTCACTACCTGGGTGAAATATGGACCGTGGCCAATGGCTTTATCTTCATGGCGCTGTTTATCCCGCTGCCCATCGTGGATGGCGGTGTCATTCTGAAATGGGGGTTGGTCAGCTTTGGCCAAACCGAAGCGCAGGCCAACAGGTGGGTTAAGCGCTTGGGCCTATCTCTGGCGGTAATTTTGCTGGCAGCCGCCTGCTTCTTCCTGATTCAGGCAAGTTAGCGGACGAGCAGGCTGTGCCTCTGGCTGGCCTGGTCATCCTGACCACGGCCCTAAAAATCATCTGGTAACAGAGGCATCGACCTTCTATCTTCTCTATATCCTGCTTTTGTATCAGGACATATTTAGCCCAACCCGGCCGGCGGGTATGCTAACTTGGCAATCTTGATACAAAAGGAGTGTAAAAGATGACCAAGCTAATTGGCTTATTTGCGGATGAAATGAAGGCTGAAGAAGCTATCAATGCCCTGGCTGCGGCTGGCATGGACGATGTTGAATTTGAAACCATCTCACGCCGGGCTGAAGCCAACGATACGGCCGTTGCCGCCACCCCCACCCTGGGCGCAGACCGTGGCGCAGCCGTAGTGCCCGTGGTTGGCAATCTATTTTCCTCCTGGAGTCTGGACACCGAAGTGGAAGAATATTTCCGGCGCAACGTGCAGAACGGCGGCGTGCTGGTGGTGGTAGACGTGGTCGATGACGACAACCTGCCGCACGTGCGCACCATCCTGGAAGAAACCGGTGAAAAGGTGGCGGTTAGCTCGTAAAGACAAATCGCCCACAAATAATAGAGTTAAGGTGGCGGACCAAGATTTGGTCCGCCACTTTTGTTTGCCGGGTGGTAAAATCCTCACGATCTGTCCGTTTTTTAGATTGGGCCAATCTTAAAGATTGGCCCAATCTCAGTCGGTATTATGTGAGGAGAACGATGGCTAGACAACTGGTGCGCGGGGCTTGCCCGCATGATTGCCCGGATACCTGCGGCATTGTAACAGAGGTGGAAAACGGCCGTCCCGTCCAATTCTACGGCGACCCCAACCATCCCATTACCCAGGGCTGGCTGTGTGCCAAGGTACGGCCGTATCTCAACCACGTCACCCACCCTGACCGGCTCACCCACCCGCTGCGCCGCGTCGGGCCAAAGGGCAGCGGGCAGTGGCAGCGTATCAGCTGGGACGAGGCAATTGGCGAGATTGGCACGCGCTGGCGGGCCATCATTGCTGAGTATGGCGCCGAGGCGATTTTGCCCTACAGCTACAGCGGCACGCTGGGTTTGCTGCAAATGGGGGTGGTCAACGGCCGTTTCTGGAACCGTCTCGGGGCCAGCCAGCTGGAGCGCACCATTTGTGGCGCAGCGGCCGAATTTGCCGTCGAGGCCACGCTGGGCAGCCGCCGCAGCCAGGGCTACGAAGACGTACAGCACAGCCAGCTGGTCATCATCTGGGGCCACAACCCGGTGAGCACCGCGCCGCACTTCATGCCCCACCTGCTCCAGGCGCGTAAAAACGGCACCCAGGTGGTGGTCATCGATCCGCGCCGCACCCGCACCGCCAAACTGGCCGATTGGCATCTCGCCCCCAAACCTGGCAGCGATGGCGCGTTGGCCCTCGGCCTGGCGCAGCACATCGTGCACAACGGCTGGCACGACGAAACGTGGCTGACTCAGCACACCGTTGGTTGGCCGGAGCTGCAAACACGCCTGGCCGACTATCCGCTCGCGCGCGTCGCGCAAATCACCGGCCTGCCGGAAGGCGACCTGGCCCGCCTGGCCCAACTTTACGCCGAGACCAGTCCCGCCCTCATCAAAATTGCCGATGGCTTGCAGCGCAACTTTACCGGCGGGCAGACCGTCCGGGCGATTTGTGCCTTGCCCGCGATGATGGGACAGTACGGCCGTCGCGGTGGCGGCCTGGCCTACAGCACCAGCGGCTATTTACAATGGGATGGCGAAGCGGTCGGCAAGCGGTCACAATGTCCACCGCCGGGGCGCCGCGTCAACATGAACCGGCTGGGCGCGGCCCTGCTGGGCAAGGTCGACAATCCGCCGATCCACTCGCTGTTTGTCTACGGCTCCAACCCGGCGGCCAGTGCCCCCCACGCCGGGCGCGTCGCCGACGGCATG